>CALKXZ010000241.1 GCA_938003775.1 uncultured Granulosicoccus sp.
GTGAGATACGTGCCCATGACTCTACACGTGTAGAGTGAGAAGTGAGATACGTGCCATGATTTTTTAAAATCATGACCGATGCATTTGGACTAAATTGTTACAGGTAATGCGGCTCACCCGACGTGATAGGGCCGGACGAGCCGTGAGCACGTCGATCAGGAATGGTGGCTTGGGGTATTACAGAGACAGTTAAGAGTAAGCCTGGATATCGTTAGCGCCAGGAATTGAGCTACAGTTGCTATGCACTAAGCTCCATGGCCATAAATACAGCGTCATAGATTCTTTCCTCAGAGCAAGAACTTCATACTCATGAAAAATTTTTACATCCCGATTATTTTATTGCTATCAGGTCTTGTGGCAATGGTATTTTCGTTTGTGTATTACGCGGCTAACGCATTACCCTATCAGGATGTAACTATTGAGCAGCTAGCCTATCAGGCGGAAGAAGCAACAAAATACACAGTTATATTTTGGTTCGGATTTATCCTCTCAGCTCTTGCCGTGTACCTCATTCGAGTGCAGTTACGTGCACGCAAAAAACATAAGCGATGAACACTCCCGACTAGCCAGCTACAATGTCGTGCATGTCTTCACAATCAAACCTTTTACGTGGTGATCTTCTGATTTTGTTGTCCGCCCTTATTTGGGGTGTAGCGTTCTATTTTCAGAAAACAGCCATGACTCATATCGGTCCACTGCTGTTTATCGGTTTACGCGGGTGCGTCGCGGCTATGGCATTAGTGCCGTTCGCCTTATTTGAACAGCGACGACGACGTGATTTGTCAGTTCAGCTGAGCTCAACTGTTGGTGGAAATAACGAGCCTACATCCATGGTTTCCATGTCTACAGGGTTGCTGCCATTTGCCTGCGCAGGGGGGTGCACATTTTTTATAGCTGGCGCGATTCAACAAATGGGTATCGTGACCGCCACCGTGACGAATACCGGATTTCTAACAGCGCTGTATGTTGTGGTAACGCCTTTTTTGTACTGGGCTATTAAGCGACAATCTCCAACGCTTGTTGTTTGGTTATCGGCAGCGCTTGCATTGACAGGCGTCTGGCTACTCAGTGGAGGCCAGTTTGCCAGTTTCAGTCAAGGCGATATTCTGGTTGCCTTTTCATCGTTGTTTTGGGCATTGCTAATTATTGTATCCGGTGAAGCAGCTAGGCATGAACAGCCGATGAGTTACACGTGTGTACAGTTTCTGGTGGTTGGCCTGTTAGGATTGCTGGCAGCCTTACTGTTCGAGGTGATTGACAAGAACGCTATACTGCAGGCGATGGATTCTATTTTGTATGTGGGTCTGCTATCCACTGCACTGACATTTGGCGTAATGGCTGTTGCGTTACAATATGTGCCTGCGCCACGTGCCTCTATTCTGCTTTCATTTGAAACCGTGTTTGCCGCTATGGCAGGGTATGCTTGGCTGGGTGAGCGTTTGAGTGTGAAGGGCTGGGCCGGGGCCGTGTTGATTTTGTCAGCCGTTGGATTATTGCAGGTGAGACGTCGGCGTCATAAAAACTGACGATAAGTTGAGCGCGTTAAAATCCCTTCTAATCGCAGCTTTTGCTGCGCATACCCGTCAACCGGGTTGCGACAGTATTTGATCCGCCTTATTAAAAAAATCTTCCGCACCGAAATTTCCTGATTTCAGCGCCATGGTTAGGGATCGATTCGATACTCGTAGCGCCGGTACACCGGGGTCGATCATGGGACCGATCTCCAGTGCATCCAGATTCAGTGCCTGCACAATGGCCCCGGAGGTCTCACCGCCAGCACAAATCAAGCGACTTATGCCACGGCTTGTTGCAAGCCGCGCAATATCACCGAAGAAAGATTCTATCGTCGAAGCGGTCAGTTCAGCTCCGTGAGTTGCCTGTAATGCTTTGACCTGATCGGGTGTACTGGATGTCGAAATTAGCGGTAATGCTGACTGCGACAGTGCCCAGTCAACCGCTTTTTCTGCAGTAACAACTCCGTTGAGTAACTCAGGAATAGAGATTGGCAGATGTGCGCCGCCATTGGCACTGTGATGATGAATCTGTGACAGTGTCGTGGCTGAGCACGATCCGGATAATGCCAATGCCTGGCCACTGTTACCCGTCCAACTGCTTGCCTGTGAGTCTGATAGACCCAACAAGGCAGGTAAGCCCATGGCAATACCGGAACCACCGGTTAGTAAAGGAAACCCTTTTGCAGCCTTTGCCAGTTCTATCAGATCATCATTGGTTATTGCATCGCAAACAATGCGTTGCCGACCGCTGGCAGTTTCGTTCAGCATGTGCATACGCGCTTGACCATTACGTACGGCCGTGAGCGGCACATGACCGACTGCATGGGGTGTCTGGTGTTGCAGCCAGCGCCGGATATCCGGATCGTTCATTGGCGTAACAGGGTGATTTTGCATGCCACTTTCTGAGAGTAACCGATCAAATACAAACAGATGACCTTGAAAGAGGGTTCTGCCGGTTGCTGGAAATGCCGGGCATACGATGACGGGATCTGTGCAATCCAGGGCCTCTATCAACGCATCTATAACCGGGCCAATGTTACCGCTCCTGGTTGAATCAAAGGTTGAGCAATACTTGAAGAGGAATAGCTCGCAGCCTTGTTGTCGTAACCAATCGAGTGCTGCCAGTGAGTCAGAAACCGCCTCATCAACTGGGCATGAGCGAGATTTCAATGACACAACACCTGCTTGTACATCCCTTGCTGCGCCAGTGCTGGGCGTCTGCACATATTGAACGGTGCGCATGCCAGCTTGTGCCAGTGTCAGTGCAACATCTGATGAGCCGGTAAAGTCGTCGCCAATAACGCCTATCTTCACAGCTTGTCTCCGTATGGGGCCATGCCAGGACCGTCGAGTTATTTGTCTGCAAGTTAAACCTTGAGCAGGCTAGGACAGTATCAACCAACCACCGGCATCATTGCGCGTGCTAAGTCGGCTAGTACTCGCTCAGTGTCATCCCAGCCAATGCAACCGTCGGTTATGCTCTGACCGTACGTCAGCTCTGTATTGTTTGCGATAGGCTGTTTGCCTTCAACAAGGTTACTCTCAACCATCACACCGGCAATCATGTCGATTTCGGTAGCCAGTCTATTGGCAATCTCGGCGGCAATACGCGGTTGCTGTGTAAAGTCTTTATTGCTGTTCGCGTGGCTGCAATCAATCAGAATACGCCGATTTAGCTGTTGGTTATGCTGTGCGTTAAACGCCTCTTTCACCGATGCACTATCGTAGTTGGGTGATTGACCACCGCGTAAAATCAAATGGGCATCTTCATTTCCAGTTGTCTTGAACAGGGCAATTCTACCTTCGTTAGTTGGGCTCAGAAATGCATGAGAGTGACCTGCTGCCTGTATGGCGTCTATCGCGATACCAATATCGCCACTGGTCGCATTCTTAAAACCTACCGGGCAGGACAAACCGGACGCTATCTCTCGGTGTACCTGACTTTCGGTAGTACGTGCACCGATTGCTCCCCAGCTTACTGTGTCAGCGTAGTACTGCCCAGTGGCTGCATCAAGAAATTCACAGCCGGCAGGCATGCCTATTTGTGCCAATTTCAGCAGTAGTTGACGTGCTTTAAACAGACCGTCGTCAATCTGGAAACTTTCGTCCCTGTACGGGTCATTGATCAAGCCTTTCCACCCCACAATAGTTCTTGGCTTCTCAAAGTAGACACGCATAACAACTTCCAATGTCTTATGGTGTGTACGTCGTAGATTTGATAGTCGGTTGGCGTAATCGAAGGCAGCGTCAGGGTCGTGGATGGAACAAGGGCCAACAATGACCAGTAACCGTTTGTCTCTACCATGAATAATGTCGGCGATACGTCGCCGGGTTGCGGTGATGTCCAGCGCATGTGCGCGCTCTAGTGGCAAGTCGTTTGTCAGCTGTTGCGGGCTACGCATGGCAACCACGGACTGAATGCGCTGGTCTGAGGTAGTGGTATTCATCAATGGTTGGTCTGTGTTTGAGCGGATTGGCTTGCAATGCAATAAAAAGGGGCTCCGTAGAGCCCCTGATGGTCACGCACTGAGCTAAGAGATGTTATCCCTTCGTAGCACCCAGAGTCAGACCAGCGATAAAATGTTTCTGCATGGCAAAGAACATCAGCACTGGAGGGACAGCAGCGAGTAGTGATGCGGCTGAAACCAGATGCCATTGGCTCACGAACTGACCATTAAGGGCACGCACACCTGCCGTTATTGGTAGTGCATGATCGCCCTGAATTAGCACAGTAGCCCAGAAGAAATCGTTCCAGATGAAGGTGAAAATCAATACCGACAGTGCTGCTATCGCAGGTTTGACCAATGGCAGCACCAGGTACCAGAAGATCTTGAATTCGCCCACACCATCGATGCGCGCTGATTCAATTAGCTCAAAGGGTAAAGCCTTAATAAAGTTGCGCATGAACAGTGTGCAAAAACCTAGCTGGAATGCTGAGTGGAACAGCACCAAACCAGTTACCGTGTCATACAAGCCGGTATTGACTGATAAGTCTCTTACTGGAACCATGAGTATCTGAAACGGTACGAAGTTGCCCGCAACAAAGATAAAAAACAGCGGTATGGCCCATTTGAATCGATACACCGATAACGCGTAACCGGTCAAACAAGACAGCCCAACGGCAAGAATGACGGTAGGTATAGTGATACGAAACGAGTTCCACAAATAAGCCCCCGCTTTCGATTGCTGGAAGACCGCCAGGTAATTCTCGACCATAAGAAAGTCAGACGGAATACCAAAAATGTTACCGGCGTTTATGTCAGCGGCTGGCCGAATCGAGGTTAGGAAGATAGCCAGCAGCGGTAGTAACCAAATGAACAACGCGATCGGCAGAACGATCTTGTAGCTGGTTTGGACTCTAGCGCTGGAGTTTTCTATTGGTTTTGGAAACATAGTCTCTTACCCCCTCTCATCCTGGTACATACGCCATAGGAAAAAGCTGATGTACACCAGCATGATGAGGAACAGCACTGTTGCGATAGCTGAACCATAACCCATACGGAACCCGTACTCCGATAAGGCGGTTTCGAACATGTAGTAGGCCAGTACGTTCGATGAGCCGTACGGTCCTCCCTGGGTCATGATGGCAATTAAGTCAAAAGAGCGGAGCGCGCCAATCACAGTCACCACTACAGCGATGAACGTGGCGGGTTTAAGCTGGGGCAGGATCACGTACCACAGCATTTTCCAACCTTTAGCATTGTCAAGCCGGCCAGCCTCTACCTGATCAGGTGAGACATTGTTGAGGCCGGTGAGGTATAAAATCATGCAATACGCAATTTGTGGCCACAAGCCAGCCAAAATGATACCGAAGGTAACCAGGTCTTCGTCGGCGAGTATGGCAGGTGGTTGTGCACCAAACCAGCCCCAGACAATACCGACGATGCCAAAATCCGGATTATAGAACCAGGTAAAGATCAGTCCTACAACCACTTGACTGATGACAAAAGGAAAGAAAAATAGCGATTTGTACAGTCGGATGCCGGTTACTGTTTGGTTTAGGAATAGAGCGATTGCAAGCCCGACCGGCACAGCTAGCATATACAGTACTAACCACCACACGTTGTTAATCAGTGAGGTATAAAACCGGTCATCGTCAATCAGTTCTATGTAGTTGGCGGTTCCGATCCATTCCTTCTCGCCCAAGCCGTCCCAGGCGAAAAACGATATCCATATCGATTGGAATATGGGGGCGATAACGTAGATAAAGAAAAAAATCAGCCCAGGCAGTAAGAACATCCAGGGCGCTAGCTTTATGCGATTCTTATATAGCCAGCTTCGTTGGCTGGCTGGCGTTAGAGTATTCCCGCCTGTGGTCGACATGATCGAATATCCTCAGTGGTGTTAGATGTCTCGGCAGTAGCCTGTAAGGCGTGCAAGAACTACTGCCGAGAATTACAACGAACTGGTGATGCGCGTATTCATTGTTCTAAATATGCGCTATGACTCCTGCACTCATACCATCCGTGCAGGAGTAGCTCACCAGGGCAGTACAGGTCTTACTTGTATACACGGTCCTGAACTTTATCCAGACGTTTAAGAATTGCGTCCAGACGATCCGGCTTAATCATAAATTCCTGAAAGCCTTCCATGCCCGCTTTGGCCATTTCAGCCGGTGCATCACGGTCATAGAATTGAGCGAGACCATTGGCTGTGCTAACGGTTTCAAAACCTTTCTGGATGAATTTGTCATCACCTACCGTAGCGTTCTTGTTAATGGGTAACTGACCGATTGTGGCATTCCACTCAGTCTGAACATCAGGTTGGGCGATAAAGGCCAGAAACTTACGCGCATCTTCTTTGTTCTTCGCTTTTGAAGGAATAAAGAAAGCATCGGTTGGTGCTTCTTCAGCACGAGGAACACCCGGAGTGATTTCAGGGAACGGGAAGTAGTCGATCTGATCATCAGTCAGGCCTGCTGTACGCATGGCGTCAACAGCAAAGTTGCCCATGACATACATAGCAGCTTCGCCTTTGACGAAAGGTGCCAGTGCATCCTGCCAGCTCATGGTGGCATGGTTCTCTACGAAGTAGCCAGGCTCAACAAGTTGCTTCCACTTTTCAAAAACATCAACAATGCGTGGATCGCTGTACTTGATTTTACCAGCGGTCAAATCGTTGTGGACATCATAGCCATTGGTACGCAGGTTCAGGTAGTCGAACACACCCGCTGCGGTCCATAGGAACTTTGTACCGATAGTGAAAGGTGCAATGCCAGCTTCTTTGAGTTTTGCAGAAGCTGCCAGCAGTTCGTCCCAAGTGGCAGGGACTTCAATGTCATTAGCGGCGAAAATATCCGCTCGGTAATAGATACCCCATTGGTAGTAGGTGTAAGGAACTCCCCACTGCTTATCATCCATGGTCATGGCTGATTTGGTTGAGGCCAGAGAGTCATGGAAGCCTTCAGATTCCCACAGATCAGAGATATCTTCGAACTGACCTGCGTTAACAAAAGGTGCCATACGGTTGCCCGGGTACCATGAAGTAACGTCTGGTGCTTCTGCACTTAGAAAGTTACGAATGGCTGTTTTGTGTGCTTCACGGTCAGTGAGGTTCACAATGACATTGATGTCCGGGTTGGCAGCTTCGAATTTCTTCACCGCTGTTTCAAAACCCTCTTTCGGGCCAGGATTTGGATCATCAAAATTGATGACCAGATCGGCCGCCATCGCCGGTGCGCTGATCAGACTGGCAATAGCCAATGCTGCAGCAGATTTTTTGAGTGTTTTCAACATACGTTTTCTCTAGTTTTCTCCAAGGAATAGTTGAGACTTACATTTGGCAGTAGTATTTGACGGGTATCTGCCGGTACCCGTGATCTTAGATCGGAACGAGACCTGATAGTTACCATCAAGCCAATGCAACCAAACAGGCACAACAGTAACGCTACAATAGCACTGTGACTGGTCATCTCACCACCCAAACTGCAACTTGGGCTTGCGCCAGCGTGCGCGATCCCACAATTAATGTGGTGTCGTGATGGAATCCCAGTGTTTCTCCCAGGATTTTATCCAACTCAACGCTCTGAGCGCCGTAATTAAAAGCAACTTGAACCGGGCCAATGCGTTGTGTTCGCAAATGCGGACCAAGATTTCGCGTCGGGATATTGCAATTGTTGAGTATCTCACCGATTGTATCGATCAGATCAGCTTGCTCGGGCACTGCGTTTATATAGTGTATGCCCTGATGTTGATACCGATACCCCCAGCCATCGCCAAAATGCATTGAGGGGGTCACATCACTGTGTAGATGCTCACGCCATTGTCCGGTGTTAGCTGACTGGTCGTGCTGATCAATGGCACGGACGCTCTGTGCTGCCGGCAAAGATTCGCTCCGAATGACGCGAACCGGTAACAAGGATTGAAAGTGGCCCGGCGCCAGGTTGGGCGGTATCTGATATTCGGCGGTGCGACTGCCCGTGCCAGGAAACAGCACAATACTCACTGAGTTCTGCGCGCGCGCCTCAGTCAGCGCGCTGACAAGTTTAGGATCATCTTCTGTGCAGGCGCATAGCAGCAACAATTTGTAGTCAGTGAGTGGCGCATCGGGGGAGACGATGTCCACATTAACGCCCCATTGCCGACATGCGCTGTATACCCGCTGACAGAAACCCAACGCACTAAACGCATCGCCGCCCGGTGGTTGAATGTCTTGTATCGCAATGCCTGCATAGCTGAACACTATTGCAACATCGGCCTGCACTGGTAACGCCGTCTCTGGTCGATTGTGGTCAGGATCAACACTTGCGTTAGCGCTCTGTCGGTCATTAGGATTTAATACAGCGTGCAGCTGTTCTCTACTCAACAGTGCTTTAAGTTGTTGAAGCTCGGCATTGAGTTGTGCAACTTCACCGGCCGCCACGTCATCATCCCCATTGCTCAGCAAAAGCCCGGTATGTGTTTGCTCCTGTGCAAACGGTGCCTGCCGCCAGCGAAAATAACTCATCACTTCCGCGCCATGCGCAAATGCCTCCCAGCCCCAAAGACGCACCATACCTTTCAGCGGCGAGGGATTATAGGGTGCCCAGTTGACTGGCCCGGGTTGTTGTTCCATGACCCACCAGCGACGATTACAACAACCACGGTACAGATCATGGTGGAACCCAGAACCATCGGGATGCCCGGTTCTAACATAAAATTCCTGATCCGACGGATCTTGGTTGTCCCGAGTCAGAAAACCGAGCGGGTAGTTGTCCCAGGCGGCGATGTCTAAATCCCTTGCTACATCGTGATGATCAAACTCCACGAAGTTACCCATAAAGTTGTGGAGTATGTCTCTGCCGGGTGAGAACTGCCGCAGAATATCCACCTGCACTTTATTAAAGTGTTTGATTTGATCTGAAGAGAAGCGCCAATAAGCCAAGCGGTGTGCAGGGTTGCTCTCAGTCACAGTGCCGGTGGGAAGTCCGATCTGATCAAACGTATCGTATTCCATGCTCCAGAAAACGTTACCCCAAGCCTCGTTCAGCGATTGTATGGAGCCGTAGCGCTGCTGACACCAGTGTCTAAATGCTGCCAGGGCTGCGGGTGAATAACTGATGCTAGTGCTATGACAGCCGTATTCGTTGTCGGTCTGCCAAGCGATAACGCCGGGGTGTTCGCCAAATTGACGCGCCAGAATTTTAACGATGCGCTTACACTGTTCAATGTAGGGTTGGTAGGAAAAACAATAGTGGCGCCGTGATCCGAAATCGCGAGAACGACCGTTGGCGTCTACTGCCAGCATGTCAGGATACCGATCAAGCATCCAGCGAGGTGGGGTGGCTGTCGGTGTACCCAACACGACGGATAACCCGGCTTGGTGCAACGTATCGATGGCGCGCTGTAGCCAGTCTAGATGCAGGGTGCCGTCTGCCAGTTCCAGACGACTCCAGGCAAATTCACCGATGCGCACAACGCGCAACCCAAGTGCGTGCATACGGGCGGCATCATTAGCCCATTGCTGCTCGGGCCAGTGCTCGGGGTAGTAGCACACGCCAGTTTTCATGCCGAGTACCGCATCATGTCAATGGAACGCAGTTGTTCAGCAGCCTGCTCTGGCTGCACGGGGTTGACGATGTTGTTAGACCCAGACTCAAACCCTGCTAAAAATTTCATTTTCTGCGGGTCACGCAAAGGTGGTTGGAATCCTAAGTGAAAACACCACTGCCGGTTGCTCTGTGCATTGGCTTGATCACACGGCGCATTGTGCAGCAACGTGATGTTCGGAGCCGAGCGATTGAACAAGATGTCGTAACGCCGAACCTGGCGTTGATACAGCATTGCTAAATCCTGTAGCTCGGCCCTGTTCATGTCGCTTAGCGATGTGACGTGCCGATGCGGAATGATCCATGTTTCGTAAGCAAATCGTGCAGCAAATGGCACTATGACTGAAAAATGTGTATTAGTGTCGACAACCAGATTGGCTTGCGTATGAGGTTCTGCCAATAGATCCTGGAGCAGAGACGCACCGTTATGATTAGCGGCATAATCAACTTGCGCCTGCCGCATGCGTAATGCCGAATCAGTGACGAATGACGTGGCGTAGATCTGTCCGTGTGGGTGTAGGTTTGAGACGCCTATCTCGACACCCTTGTTCTCAAAAATCAGTACGTTGGCTATGGCTTCAATACGGCTTAGCGTGGTGTACTCAGTCTGCCACAGCGTGACAACTGCCAGCATCTCTTCGGTAGATAGGCTGGCAAGGGTTGCGTCATGGCGCTCTGACCAGCACAGCACGCGGCAATGACCATGTGCAGGTCCGGTGCGGGTTAGCAATGAGCCAGTCTCATCGCTGGCACAACCTGGTGCATCGAAAGAGAGCGAAGGAAAATCATTATCAAACGCATACGCGCCGGTGTAGTCCGGATTGACTTGACCAGCAGCTCGCGTTACGCGTGGACAGAGATAACAATCGGGATCATGAACCGGTGTATGGCTTTCAGAAACCGCTGCCATAGCGCCAGACCAAGGTCTGGCTGCAGAGCGTGCTGCAATCAGCGTCCACTGATTGAGTAGCGGATGCCAGCGGCGTTGCCAATTCCCACTCATGTAGCAGACTCGCTAATGAGTTGATGCACGCCATGGCCTGGTTGCATCGTGTAGAAATCAGCAGTCAGTCCAGTAGCGGCGGTATAGCCATGCCCAACAATTTGTTCAAACGCTGACACAGTGCGGGTCGGGACCAGTGATACTGTGCAACCACCAAAACCTGCGCCGGTTAGTCGGCTACCCAGCACATCCGGCTGTGCACGGGCTAGTTGTACTAATTGATTCAACGGCTCGCTGGATACTTCAAAAAGATCGCGCAGCGAATCATGTGAAGCGTTCATGAGTTGGCCAAAGGCGTTTATGTCGCCGCTCTCCAGAGCTGGCACAGCGGCTCTGACACGTTCGTTTTCAGTGGCAATATGTCGTGCTCGCATGAGCGGAATGGGATCGTTGGAGAATTCAGCTTCATGCTTGTCCAGAGCCGCTGGTAGCAATTGGCCTAAATACTCAATAGACATGGCCTGCTGCAACAGGGTCAGCGCTCGATGACATTCAGATACGCGATTATTGTAAGCCGACTCATTGAGTTCACGTCGTTGGTTAGTGTTGCTGACAACGATCGATACATCATTGAGTACCAGTGGTACCTGCCGGTATTCCAAGCTATGACAATCCAGTTGTATAGCGTGACCGGACTTGGCAAACGCAACGGCAAACTGGTCCATGATGCCGCATTGCATACCCACGAAATCGTTCTCAGCGGCCTGTGCCATCTGCACCATCTGTAACAGGGAAAATCCGGTGTGCATCAGTTCGTTTAACGCATAAGCTGTGACAACTTCAATAGATGCGGAAGAACTTAAACCGGCGCCGTTAGGTACGTTACCCGAATACAGGCAGTCGAAGCCGTCTAAAACAACACCACGCTGCGCGAATTGATCGAGTACACCCAGTGGGTAGTTGATCCAGTTATCGCCGTAGGTTTGAGTAATTTCTGATTGGGATAGCTGAGCCATCAGATCAAAATTAGTACTGGCAAAACGATACTGCTGGTTACGCGTGCGCCGAATGAGTAACGTGGTACCGTGATTGATTCCACAGGGAAACACCAGTCCACCGGTGAAGTCGGTGTATTCGCCTATCAGGTTGACCCGTCCCGGTGCGAAGAACACGAACGTCGGTTCATCCGAGCGGGAAAATTTCTGATCGAAACGCTCTTTCAGTCGTTCAATGCTGAGCTTTAGGTCCTGGCTCATTGGTTGAATTCCCGGTGACAACCAATCAGTAGTGCAGATTGTGGCGGCATGACGGGCAATGGTACGCCAATTTTCATCAGGAGTTCGCCGCTGGTACTCACCTGATTTTCACACCAGGCCGGTATTATTTTGTTGAACGGCGCAAGGTCTGCCACGTTGATGCTCTCTAGTGTCAATGAGTATCGCTTATGCGGGTCCAGACCTTTCAATGGCAAGTGGCCGGGCCGTGTTGCGTGCATGTTGCCTATAGCTACAACGCTGAACAAGGCATGGTCCTGGGATTCATCCACCTGGCCGCTGGAAATTAACGCTTTGGAGAAGGTTGACACCTGCCAGTAAGATGATTGCGCCAACCAGTGCCGGTTGTTTTTATATAACTGTGTGTAGTGTTGTAATGTGATGACGTCATGTGGGTCTAGGCGTCTTGCATCGAGTTCGAATCCGAACTGTCCTTGCAACGCGACAATGGCGCGTGTATGCAAACTGGTTACGCGCCCGGTTAAGTGAGCGCTCTTGTGACCAACATGCGCACCCATGATCTCAGGTGGCATGAAACGCAGAAAGCCCTGTTGTATGCGCGCGCGTTCTATCGGGTCGATATTGTCGGATGCCCAGACACGACCTGTGTGTTCCAGAATAGCGAGATCGGCGCGCGCGCCACCTGATGCACAGCTTTCAATTTCCAAGCTCGGGCACACTGCCAGTATGCGTTGGATGAGTTGATACAGTGCACGGGGCTGAGCAGCGGCACGGGCTCGGCTGCCATCACCTGCTAGCACTAAATCTCTGTTTTGATCCCACTTGATATAGTCGATCGCATATTCGTGAACCAAGGATGTGATGCGTTCAAACAGGTAATCGGATACATCTTGTCGCGCAATATCGAGCACCAGTTGATTGCGCGCCAGCGGTGTTTCTACGCCGTCTATCTGCAGCACCCATTCTGGGTGCGCGCGATACAGGTCACTGTCCGCATTGATCATCTCAGGCTCAAACCAGAGGCCAAATTGCATACCATGCCGGCGCACATGTTCTACGATAGGGTGCAGACCATCCGGGTAGATCGTTTCATCGACAAACCAGTCTCCCAGACCAGCATTGTCAGAGCGTCGATGCCTGAACCAACCATCGTCCAGCACAAAGCGTTCAGCACCGACACCAGCGGCGGCATCGATCAATGACTGCAACGCACTAACATTGTGATCAAAGTACAGTGCCTCCCAGCTGTTGGCATGGATGGGGCGTAGGTTGCGAGTCCATGCCGGTAGGACCGATGAACGAATATAGCGATGAAAACGCTGTGTGCACTGGTTCATGCCAGAGCCACGCGTGAAGACTACCGCTGGCGTCTCTAGCTGTTCACCGGGTTGCAAAATGCATTCACCCGGCAGAAACAGTATCCCGGACTGCACAGAGATGTTGCCGTTGCTCAAGCGTTCTACTCGCAGACTAAAATTACCGCTCCAAGCCAAATGAGTGAACATAACGTCACCGCTATCGTCACCAAACCCGGCCGTGCCACAAACCAGGTTGGGTGCGTGCTCATGGCTGGTACGACCATGCAGATTACTGATGTCGATACGACCTGGCGCAATACTGCGTCGGTGTGTCTGATTTTCCAGACCCCAACGGCCATGTTGCGTCAAGCACTCGCGATAGGGACTTGGCATGGGCAATGTGGCACTGGCCAGCCAATCAACCGTTAACGCCGTCTGCGCTGTATTGGTCAGCGTGGTGGTCAGCTTTGCCACGTCACTGTCGGCATCAAGGGTCAGGCAAAGTACCAGGTTCAACCCAGCGTTAGTATCCTGCAGTTCAATTGTCAGGCTATTGTCTTTTTGCTCAACCCTGGACGTTGTTAGGTTGTGTGCGAACTGGGTTCCGTTTCGGTGCGCATTCAACGCGGGTGAGCCTGTGTAGGCTGTGCTGGCTTGAGGAAATAGGGACAGCGGTGTCACGCCATCGAGCCCGCCAAACGCCAGGGCAGAATCGCTGTGCACCAGCAGAGTGTCGATTTCTACCTGTTCGTTTAACTTGCTACCACACCAGAACAGGCGTGGCACAGCATGGTCCTGCACCACAAGTAATGTGGTGGACGCGCCATCTAGGCGCCAGAATGCTGGGTGGGTGGACATCTGACGAGAGTGCTCAGGGAAGGGGATAAGGGTGGAACGTCGAACGGCCAGGATCGTATTGTGGACCCTGGCAATTAAAGTCCGGATTGCGTAGCGGTCATTTTAATGGAACAATGTTCCAAAAATTATACGAGCGTCAGGTAAAAGCTGTCAATTGCTAACCGCGCTCCGACAGTCCTGTCGCAACTGCGACGTACCACTATGAAACAGAGGGTCATGAGTTCAAGGGAGAAGTCGGCTGGCAACGGCAGACGAACATCAGCGGAAAGTGCAGGCAGCCGAGCAAGCACTGAACGCGACATTGACCGTGTTGAACAAGGAGGTTGCCCAAGCGTCAGTCAGGGTGTTGTCAGGCCCACCCCAGACGGTGCACGTCAGGGGGGCGGTATTGGTCGAGCCGTGCGCCTGCTTGATTTGATCGCCTCGGAGGGCCCGTTGCGTTTTTCCGAGCTTGAAGAGCTGAGCAGCATACCCAAGGCGACCCTGCATCGGCTGCTCAATGAATTATCTGATGAGCGCCTGGTGCAGCTGGATGAACGCTCATTGACCTGGTCCTCGGGTTATCGACTGTTGGAGATGGCCAACCGAATCTGGACCCGCTCAGACATCCGTGTTCTGGCACGTGATCAATTACTGGCGTTAAATGCCTTAAGTGGTGAGACAGTACAAATTGCCGTACTGGCCGATACCCATGTGGTTGTTATCGATCACGTTGAAAGCACTCGCAGCGTGCGCCATTCCATCAGTGTCGGAAATCGAGAACCGGTATATTGCACCGGCACGGGTAAGGTTTTATTGGCCTGGTGCGACGACAGGCAGCAAAAAGACATCATCAACCGTATCTCGTTTGCACGCTTGACACCTAACACTATTACCAATAAAAAAGCCTTGCGCCAGGAGTTGAGCCTGGTGAGTCAGAAGGGGTATGCCATCGATGCTGAAGAGCGTTTTCCGGGTTCTCATTGCATTGCGGCGCCTGTGGTGGATAGCACCGGGCAAGCTATTGCAGGCGTTAGTATTACCGCTCCTGTTTTCAGAATCAGTGAAGCAGAACTGGCCAGCTGGCACGATGCGCTAATTGCTGCAGCGGCGGAAATTTCACGCCGTCTGGCTCCGAGGACCGGTGCCGGGCAGGGGGCTTCTCATTGACATTGCCAGAGCCTATATTCGCTCCCGCCCCGCCCCGCCTACCAGTGGGCGGGTTGGCACTCACAGAATGAACGTAGTATTGTCGTAACCACTAACAGGGGATAGAACTATGGCCGAAGTTGAACTACGCAAGGCTTTTAAACGTTATGGAGACGCCGAGGTAATACACGGTGTCGATATGAAACTGCCCAGTGGCGAGTTCATCGTATTCGTCGGACCATCTGGCTGCGGGAAGTCCACGCTTCTGCGCATGATTGCCGGTCTTGAAGAGATTTCTGAAGGCTCCATTCACATCAAAGGCCGAGATGTCACCACGGTTGAAGCCGTTGATCGAGGGATTGCGATGGTATTTCAATCCTATGCGCTGTATCCACACATGACTGTGGGTGAAAATATGGGCTTTGGGCTGCGTATGGGCGGTGCTGACAAGGCTGAGATTGACCAGAAAGTGAATCATGCGGCCAAGACATTGCAGTTGGATAAACTGCTCGATCGCAAGCCCAAAAATCTCTCGGGTGGCCAGCGCCAGCGGGTGGCTATTGGACGCGCTATTGTGCGTAACCCTGACGTGTTCCTGTTTGATGAACCGTTATCGAATCTGGACGCCGAGCTGCGTGTGGAAATGCGATTGCGTATAGCGCAGCTGCACAACGAACTCAACGCAACCATGATTTATGTGACCCACGATCAAGTGGAAGCCATGACTATGGCGGACAAGATTGTCGTGCTACGGGCAGGCTATGTTGAGCAAATAGGGTCGCCACTGGAGTTGTATCACCATCCTGATAATCTGTTTGTCGCAGGCTTTATCGGCTCGCCACGCATGAATTTTATCGACGTTACGGTTCGCGAAGGTACCACCACGCAGGCTGTGGTTGAACTGCCAGGTGGCACAACTGGCACAATTCAAGTCGATGCATCGCGAGCAACGCCTGGTTCCAAAGCCACGCTGGGCATTCGTCCTGAGGATGCTGGTGGTGATGTTGGCGATTTCAATCTGCCTATTGCGGTGGATGTGGCTGAGCGTTTAGGTGGATCAACCTACTTATATGGTCAGTGCGGTGGCATGGAACACTTTGTTGTGCAGCGACCAGGAATTGATGCCAGTAAACACGGTGACACGATTGACCTGAACATACCGGCCTCGTCATGTTATCTGTTTGACTCAGAGGGTTTGGCTTACCATCGCACGACTACTTCGGGTAAGCAAAACGCTGCGTAAGAATTAAGATTTGGACTGAGAGGCTAGGATCTGAGGCTACCGACGGACGCAGGCGTCTCGACACTAAGCGCACTAGGGTGAATGGGCTGATAATGTGTATCAGCCTATTCACGTTTAGCTATTCACTGGCGAGACTTATAGTGCTGGTGCACATCGTTCAGCGCATCGCTCACAGCGTCAAACATTTCATCTATCTGATCATCGTTTATGATCAGCGGCGGGCAGAACGCCACGGTGTCCCCGGGTACGGCTCGCAAAATAAGATTGTGTTCCCTGGCCGCAGCCATGACTTTTGCTGCAATCTTGTCTGCTGCTGGAAACGATTGTTTGTTGCTTTTGTCGGCCACCAGCTCAATGGCACCAATAAGACCTATGCTGCGTGTGTGACCCACTAGCGGGTGATTTTGCAATGCTTGAACACGTTCTGCAAAATGTGGTGAGCGAGCGGTAACCTGTCCATAGATATCATCAGACTCGTAAATTTTTAACGTCTCCAGTGCAACCGCTGCCGACACTGGATGACCGCCGTAGGTGGTGCCGGTTCCAAAAACGCCCAGCTTATCCGCGTACTCGCGAAACGTCTCGTAAAGATGGTCTGATACCAGGACAGCGCCTATGGGTAGATAGGCTGACGATAACTGTTTGGCGCTGGTCATAATGTCAGGTGTGATGCCAAACGTATCGCAACCCCAGATATTTCCAGTACGTCCGAAGCCGCAAATGACCTCATCAGCAATAAACAAAATGTCGTGACGTTTAAGTACCGCTTGTACTTTTTCGAAATAGCCAGCCGGTGGAATCAGCACGCCACCAGCTCCCATGACAGGTTCTGCGATAAACGCGGCAATGGTGTGAGCACCGGCATCCAGAATCTGTTGCTCCAAAGAAGCAGCCAGACGCGTTGCATAGGCATCGTCCGACTCGCCGTCCAATGCGTGTCTGTAGGCGTGTGGTGTTTCAACGTGCATGACAGGTATGGCTGGCAAATCAAAACCATCTTGCGCATAGGGTAAGCCGGTGAGGCTACCAGCGGCAACGGTAACACCGTGATAGGCGCGATGGCGTGCAATGATTGTTTTCTTACTCGAACGCCCTTTGGCGTTGTTGTAATACCAAGCCATCTTGATTGCTGTATCTACCGCTTCAGAGCCGGAGTTGACAAAAAACACCTTGCCGATTCCCGGCGGTGCCAGTGCCACCAGACGTTGCGATAGTTCGATGGCTGGTGGTGTGGAGCGGTGGGTGAACATGTGAGAGTAGGGCAGTGCGGCAAACTGCTTCGCCGCTGCCTCTACCAGTCGGTGTTCACTGAAGCCTAAAGAGGTACACCATAAACCAGACATACCCTCCAGTAACCGATTGCCTTGGTCATCCCAGACGTATATTCCTTCGCCTTTTTCGATAACGAACGGGCCTTGCGCTTCGTGGTTAGACAGATGCGTGAAAGGGTGTAGCGCGAACTGCTTATCGGCTTCAGCCAAGCTAAGAGGGTTAGTGTTCGCAAATGTAGTCATGATTAACGCTCTATATCAGTGTGATCAGCGACGGATCGTTTTGCGATTGTAAATGCGGAACCGTGTTGAAATCTATCAGACGGGCGTGCTCACCGTCGAAATGAATCGTAGTGATAGAGGTGTTTCTAATGCGCCAGATGGCATCTACCGTATGGGCAAAGTCCAAGTCCAGTATGGTGGCTATCAACGTTGCGATAACGCCGCCTGATGTGAAGAATACGTGGTCGTTTTTGTCCGCCTGTTGGTTGTGTAACGCTTGTACAGTCTCCCAGCCTCGTCGAGTAAATTGTGACCATGGCTCCAGTTCGTTGTCCTTAGCGCTTTGCTCATTATCACGCCAGCGTTGCAAAATACCCGTGTAGTCCTCGAAGGTCATGGACTCCGGGTTGCCGCTTAGCTCAGGCTGTGCAAAATGCGTCTCGATGACTCGATGATTGTATTCGTTCAGGCCATCATGCTCTACCGAATCAACACGCCCATTGGCTGGTGCCAGTGCAAGACTTGCTGTGTCCCGTTGTCGAACCAGAGAACCGTGGCTGGCCGTGTCTGGCACAAAGCCACGCTCTGCCCACCACTGTCCCAGTAGTTGAGCTTGTGTTTGACCCTTGTCAGAGAGTCGATCGTAATTGTCAGTGCCAGCGGAAGCCTGTCC
>CALKXZ010000242.1 GCA_938003775.1 uncultured Granulosicoccus sp.
CTACTCACCGGGGTGTGCTGCACTCGCTGGCGGCAGCCATCATGGCAGGTACACTTATGTGCGCTGTCGCATGGCAACAGCTACAGACCAACGAACTACAAAGCTGGCTGCTGGGCGCGTTTATGGCATTAGGCTACCTGGTCCATCTATTACTGGACGAGATTTATAGCGTTGACTTTACCGGCGTGCGCATCCGGCAATCATTTGGCAGCGCACTTAAGCCGCTTGATTTGCATCAATTACCAGCAAGCTGCCTGGTGCTATTTATCACCTTGGTGGCGTGGTTCTGGACAGCCCCGTATGACGAGGCATGGAAGCAGTGGCAAATGCTTTATACAGATTGGCGCCCTGCACTGCTTCCAACGTGGCTTGAACGCTAAGAGTTATCGGTAAAACACCCAACCTGATAGCTCCTAGCGACTGGTTATCGTGTCAGGACTGCACCTTCAATCGCTTTAACACTTCGTAGGTAATACCACCCTGATCAATACCCTCTTGCGTCTGATAACTCTCAATGGCCTGTAGCGTTGCTCTGCCCACAATGCCGTCGATAGGACCCGGATCATAACCCTCGCGCTTCAATGCTCGTTGCAACGAGGTGATGATCTTACGCGTCATGTTGGCTTGACACAGTACCTTTCGCCATTCCACTTTCGCCGGTGATGTTTCAATACGACTCGTGACAGTTCTCGTACGTGCCGGGATAACTATTCGTCGTTCAGTGGCACCCGATACAAGTTTCTCAACAGCCATCGTGTCATAGCGAGCTGGTACAACCGAGCTTTGCGCCGAGGCTGGTGTAGCAACCACCTCGCGAACCACTTTGGTGAACTGGGCTGGATTTTCAGTCAGACAAATTTCTCGGCCGGTTGCCACGGCGCTTTCATCGGCGGTTTCGCCCTTAGCAAGCCAAAAGAAAACAGCGTCTGAAACCTTCACACGCTTGTCTATGGTTGTGTATTCAGCTGGTGTATCAACGCGCTGCTCGGAAGCTGGACGAACCAGTTTTTGCACTTGTATGGTTTTGTAAACCGCAGGAATATTGATTGTCTTAGTGGAGGCCGGTGTATCCAGCACCGTTTTGGTTAGCGTTTCGTATCGGGCTGGAATTTCAACCAAACACAATACTTCACCCGTGGCATTTTCCACTTGTTCCACAACACCGCAGTCCTCTTGCCAGACACTGCGTGCAGGTTCCACCAACACTGATTCGGTCTCAGCGCGGTAGACCGCAGGCACATCGACAACCTCGCTAGAAGCCTCTTTCACAACGACTTGCTCGTCGACTGATTCGTATTCAGCCGGCAATACATTAATGGATTGGGACGCTTCTTTAACCAGGATGCGATGTGTTTCGGTTTTGTACTGTGCTTCGGTAAAATATTCCACAAAGCAAGACCCCGGATCAACCGCGTCCAGGTCAACTCCCGAGCGAGCAATATGCTCGATAGCATCCGGGCTGGCCGGAATTTGACGATTGCCTACCGATGTCGTCCAGGATGTTTCCGACGCTTGGACTTCGAATTTGTCGTCTTCACTTTCGAAAACAGGCGCCGTTGCGGTGATGATCTGGGAAGCCTCTTTAACGAGTACCGTTTCATCGACTGTTTCATATCGAGCATCAACGGCTTCAATACGCTCCGCAGCTTCCTGAACAACCACCTCCTCGGTGCGAGTGGTAAATTGCGCGGGTGTCAGCACTTTCGCATAACATTCACCCGGTTTCGCATCAGGCAGGATCTGAGTGTTATCGACCTGCTGGGCAGTGGCCGGCAAAGCGATGAGCCAGCTACTGAGTAATCCCAGCAAGGGTACTGTTAATTTACGCACGATTAAAACTCCACTTAACTGATGGTACAAGTTCAAAGAGTAACAAGGTGATTGTGGTACGCCCAGCCACTTTATTCAATCATTCTGGCGGTAACAACGTAAAACAACCCTAGTTTGACGAAAGTTTGACGGCCTGCGGTGCCATACGTGACAACCTGACGACACCAAGCAGTGCAATAAGCCAAAAGAGAGTCCCGCCACCACTCATGTCAGCTGGCTGGTTGTCCACCGGTAGGTCTACTGGTGGATCTACTGGTGGATCTACTGATGGTTGCTCTGGCTCCATAATCAGCGGCGTCAACGGATCCGGATCCACAGAGTCAATAAGTCCATCGTTATCCGTATCCATAACCAGCGGGTTCGACCCTGCGATAATTTCTGCACCGTCCTGCAATCCATCGTTGTCCGTGTCAGCACTTGTGGGCGATGTACCACGCTCGACTTCGTCTGAATCGTTTAGATTATCGTCGTCCGTGTCGGGTTTACGGACATCGGACATCCAGGTCACCACCTCGGCATAGTCTTCAAGACCATCGGCATCCGTATCCTTAAGCAACGGGTCAGAGTTATGCACAGTCACCTCATCGCCATCGGTTAACAGATCACCGTCAGTATCGGCAATAGTCGGGTTACTGCCTAACTCTACTTCCCTGCCATCGATCAAGCCGTCATTATCAGTATCCGGTAGCAAAGGGTCTGTATTGTGAACAGAGGTTTCCAGTAAATCACTCAGTCCGTCATTGTCCTGATCAATCAGCACATTTAACTCCAGCGTTTCGTGTCCGCTGAATTCACCACCACCGCCAGCAACATTACTTCCTGCTACCACATGCCAGGTTGAACCTATCATTGCCGCACCACCACTGTGACGTCCACTTATCATGGATTGCAAGGTTCGCCATAGACCCGTGTTGACATTAAAAGCCTCGGTCGTTTTATAGGCGGCGCTCTGGCCATTAATCTCTCCACCTGCCACTAAGACCTCTTCACCCGCTGAAGTGGATACGGTGCCTGCTCTGGCTGTGGGTATGTTTGCAGCTGAGCTCCAATTGCCGGTTGAAAAATCGTAAACATTCGTGGGCCTGACTGGATTGGCAAACGGGTTAGGTAATTCTGTGGTTCGGCCACCGGCTGCGACCAGTTTGCCGTTAGCAATGGAGACTGTGAAATGATCTCTGGCATGCGGCGCATCCGGTAGGGTTTCCCACACACCGGTCACAGGATCAAATCGGTCAAACCAGTTAACAGCACCGCCGTTATGCCCTTGTGTATTGCCGCCAATGACGTAAATCTTGCCATCGTGAACCGCTGCAGCAGCGGCGCCTCTGACCCGATCTGATGGCATGGTACCCATCGTCGACCAGGATTCTGAAACAGTATCGAATACATGAATATCGGCGATACTGACCTCATTCGGGTAACAGCAGGTGAACGCAGCGAGTGCATAGATTTTCTGGCCAACGGCCACGGGTTGAAAATGATGCAGTTCAAGTGGTGCATTGGCCACCACCCGCCAGCGTCGGGTCTGCGGGTCGTAGACTTCAACGGGCCGATTCCCTCGTCCTCCCAACAGATAGAGCTTGCCATCGACCGTTACGGCACTGGCTTCGTGGCGTGGGGTGGCGCGGCTACCGTCTGCTGTGTCAACCGCTTGCCAGGAGGTATCCGAACCGACCTGGGCGCCGCTTACACGAGCAAGTATCAGGGTGACTATCACTACTAACAAGAAGCGCAAGGCGAGCATCGTTTTAAGAACAGTGAGGCAATCCTGTTGCCAAGCAATTTCTGTCCCAATTCAGACGCCGGTTAGCAAGCCGGACCAGTGACACCGCGTTAGCGTGTCTCTAGCGACTTGACCAACACAGCCAGCTTATCGACACCAGCCTCAATACGATCTGCGGGGATAGAGGAAAATCCAAGCCGGCAGAAGTTCGTGGGGCCCTCACGACTTGCGAAATAGTGGTTTCCAGCATTGATTACAATGCCATTCTCAGCAGCAAGACGTTCGAGTTGGTGCGCCGACACGGAGTCGGGCAATCTTACCCAGAACGAAGAGCCGCCAAACGTTGGTGCCAAGGATGAAAAAACAGAATGCCGCTTGAGTACTTCATCCATGATCTGCCAGCGAGATTTAAATGACTGGGTTAGCCGCAGAAGTGCCGAGTCATGATGACCCAGCGACAAAAAATGCGCGACCGTACGTTGATTGTTGGTTGGTGGATGTCGATACATGAGTCTACGCAGGGCACGTGCCTGCTGGATGAACTTACGCGGTCCAACCATAAAACCCACTCGAAGCCCGGGAGCCAGTGTTTTCGACAGGCTACCCACGTAAATGACACGGTGCTCTGTGTCCAAGCTCTTCAGCGCTGGAGTCGGTTTACCAACAAAGTTAAGTTCACTTTCGTAATCATCCTCGACGATTGTTACATCGTGCCGACCCGCCTCCTCAAGTAGTGATTGTCGCGCCTCCAGCGACATAGTCGTTGTGGTTGGACATTGATGGCTGGGCGTGACGTACATCAATTTACAATCTGCCAGCCTTTCATCTGTCATAACGCCTTGTTCACCCACCGGAAACAACACTCGACGATCTGAGTAGAGCTTGAAGATATTTCGAGCATCGACGTAGCAAGGGTCCTCAAGACCCACGATAGACTCTTTGTTTAACAGTAATTGCGCAATCAGAAACAGGGCGTTCTGCGCGCCTGTGGTAATCAGGATTTCATCGGTGTCAGCCCATACGCCACGTCGGGGCAACACTCGCGTATGAATCTGTTCGACAAGCAGATCATCATCATGATCAACTCTATCCTGTGTCCAGCGGCTAATCGCATCGACCCGCAATGACAAGCGGCAGGCTTCACGCCAGTCATTAACGGGAAACAGCGAGGAATCTGCCTGTCCGTATATGAATGGGTACTCGAACTGCCGCCAATTCAATGGCCGATTGATATTGCGTTGTTCCAGTAAATCAAGAACCGTGTCCGGGCCCTCATCGAGCGTGCTGTTGGCCGGCTCGCCGTCAGGTTTAAGGTCAGGGCGTGAGCTCTCGACACGCCCACCGAGTATGTCCGGATTAACAAAATAACCACGCCTTTCATGTGAAACCAGGTAGTTCTCATCAATCAAATGTTGATAGGCCAACACCACCGTGTTGCGAGCTACACTCAATTGGCGGGACAACTCACGCGATGAAGGCAACGCTATGTCAACAGGGATACGATCATCCAGGATCGCTTTGACCAACGCTTGTCGCAACTGGGCCTGTAGACTTTGATCACTGGAAGAATCGAGCTTGAACAGCTGATGCCACATGGGCTTCTCATGGGCTCTACCCACGTTGACCGACTCCAGCACTATCGACATCGATCAGCTCGAAGTCTAACTCATCAACAGAATCAGCTAATTCTGATTCTGATAATGTGGGTATTTCCAACTCACGCGATAATGGATTATTCAATTTATTCAAGGTCAATGGCGGCTTGTTGTGTCTGACACCGCTGCGCCCGCTTTCAGCGCCACCACTAAGTGCCGAATCAGCTATTACTTGCAAGTTGTTGTCCTGCATGTCAATGCGTTTATTGAGTACCGGTAACTGGTCGGTTCGTGACCAAGAATCAGGTTTATTTCTGGCCAATTCGAGTTCCCTAGATTTATTATTCTTATAGTTGGCGAAATCACGCTGCAACCGAATTTGCTGATCTTCATGAGAGGCAACCTGAGCCTCCAGTGTTTGAATTCGCTGCGCCTGAAGCTGAGAGTGTACCTCAAGGGCCTTTTCTCGTTGGGCAGTGATACTGATCTGCTGTTTGGTAGCGACCAATGCTTTTCGCAGATGATTGATGCTCACTCTGGCCGTTTTCAAATCTGTTGCAGTCGCGCTTTTGTCCATCTGGTGTTGGCTTTGCACCTGGGCCACAGGATTGCCCGCCCGCCTCTTAGCCAGCAGCAACGCAACGCAATAGCCGATGACGATCCCCAGCACAGTGGTAGCAGCCAGGCAGTACAGCAAAACTCTGGGAGTATCGACAATCATTGACGGGGGTCCTCAGGCAACACTCTGACACGCTGGGTGCCGTTCGGCAATCCAATGCCGGGTTC
>CALKXZ010000243.1 GCA_938003775.1 uncultured Granulosicoccus sp.
AGACTGTCCAGTAACCATAAGGTGCAGCGCAACGGTACCGTCTATGAAACTCGCTGGATTGATGAACACGATCAAAACGATAAGCTGATTGCCAGGTACAGAACCTGGACTAATCGCAGTTTGAGCCCACCGTACCGCAAACAATTGGGCTGGGAACGTTTTTCACTGTCAGGCAATCTACTGGATCGAGAGGTACGCTACTCGAAACGCGCTACCGATGATTATCTGCACTAGCGCGCAAGCACTTGCCCCATTAATCGTGTGCCTTGATCACGTCCAGGAAATCGTCGCCGTACTGTTCTAGCTTGTGCGCACCCACACCGGTCACGTTAGCCATCTCTGTACTGTCTCGCGGTTTCAGTGCGATCATGTCCGCTAGTGTGCTGTCATTGAATACCACATAAGCTGGCACACCAGCCAGATCGCTGAGCTGCTTTCGCAGGCTGCGCAACGCTTCCCACAACGGCATATCCTGCTCTGAAATAGACACCGACGCCTTCTTACGGCCCCCAGTGCGTTTGGCACGCGTCTCACTTTTTGGTAGCTGACGCAAATGCAGCGCCTGTTCACCACGCAGAACTGGCCGCGCCTGTTCTGTTAATTGAACCGAACCGTGACCGTCGACATCAACCGCTAACACCCCCTTAGCAATCAGTTGGCGGTAGAGGTTGCGCCATTCATTAGCCGTAAGCTCTGTGCCGATACCAAATGTACTCTGTTGATCGTGACCAAATCGTTCAATACGTTCGGTAGTCTTACCCAGCAACACATCCACCAGGTAGGTCACGCCAAATCGTTGCCCTGTACGGTACACACACGATAATGCCTTGCGCGCGGCATCGGTGGCGTCCCAAGTCACTGGTGGGTTCAGACAGTTATCGCAATTGCCACATTCTGACGCCAGCGTGTCACCAAAATAGCTCAACAAGGCTTGCCGTCGACAGCCCGTGAGTTCAGCCAATCCGAGCATCGTCTCCAGCTTATGATTCTCGAGGCGTTTGTGTTTTTCGTCAGCATCGGATTGCGCCATCATGGATCGCAGGTTGATGACATCCTGTAGACCGTAGGCCATCCACGCATTAGATGCGCGACCGTCGCGTCCGGCTCGGCCTGTCTCCTGATAATACGCCTCAACACTTTTGGGCAGGTTCAGATGCACAACAAAGCGTACATCGGGCTTGTCTATACCCATCCCAAAGGCAATGGTCGCAACCACAATCAATCCCTCTTCACGTAAGAACCTCTTCTGGTTTTGTTCACGCTCGATACTGGATAACCCCGCATGGTACGGCACCGCAACCCGGCCCTGTTTGTTGAGCCACTCGGCGGTTTGCTCCACTTTTTTACGTGACAAGCAGTACACGATGCCAGCATCACCCTGGTGATGCGTATCCAGAAAATTGAGCATGGCATCGCGCGGATTGGCAGGCTCTCCAATGGTATAGCGAATATTAGGTCGATCAAAACTGCTGACAAAACGCGCCGCCTTGGTCAGCGCTAGATTGTTGGCAATTTCTTCGCGCG
Source organism: uncultured Granulosicoccus sp. (assembly GCA_938003775.1). Classification (GTDB taxonomy): domain Bacteria; phylum Pseudomonadota; class Gammaproteobacteria; order Granulosicoccales; family Granulosicoccaceae; genus Granulosicoccus. Next base: position 1,525 of record CALKXZ010000243.1, read on the forward strand.
TACGCTCGTCCGCAGTCGCTGTCAGCGCAACACGTGGCACCTTAGGATAACGCTCGGACAGCAGCGACAAACCCAGATACTCCTTTCTAAAATCATGTCCCCATTGCGAAACACAATGGGCCTCGTCAATGGCGAACAGTGCAATCTGAGCACGATCAAGCAAATCGAGCATACCGGGCATCAGTAATCGTTCCGGTGCCACGTACAACATATCGATATCGCCTTGCAGCAACGCCTGTTCGGTCGCGTTAATGGCCCGTGCATCCATGGAAGAATTAATGAACGCTGCCTGAAGATTTAACGCCTTCAACGCATCTACCTGATCCTGCATTAATGCAATCAGTGGGGAGATAACAATACCGGTGCCAGGCCGCACCAGCGAAGGTATCTGGTAACACAGTGACTTCCCACCGCCTGTGGGCATTAGAACCAGTGCATCATCGCCTTGAATGACCGTGTCGACAATAGCTTGTTGCTGACCACGAAACGCATCGTAGCCGTAGATAGTTTGGAGAATTTCGAGTGCGTCGTTGGACGTCATGGGTGCTGATAGCATAATTCGCCTCCGTGCGAATGGATTGTCAAGAAATGGAGTGCAGGCATACCAAGCAGTCAATGAAGGCTGTCACACAGCCTGTTCAAGTGATTGGTAGGCATGGCGTCTGGTATTGTACTGATCAACGATAGATTGCATGGCAGGCTCTTCAAATTCGCGCAAACCACTGAGCACCATGTTCTTCTCACCTGTGCCTATCTGGCTACCTGCCACCTCGATTGTGAACTGCAATCGGACCACGCCCTTTCGACCGTTGACGCTAAGGTCTGAATTGGCAAGCTGTAGTTGCAACGAATCGACCAGCGAGCCCTGCAGATTGCCGTGCGCATTGTCGTCTGAATCACCGAACAGGTTCTGCACCGTTTCATTGAGCATGATGGCCATGTCCTTGTAGATGATCATCGGGCGATCGGGGTTGATCATAACGTCGGCACGGCGCATTAACGGCACCAGAATGTCAGGAAATGTCTGCCCAGAGAACTTCACATACTGTTCACTGAGTAGCGCCGCAAACTGCTTGTTTGGGTAGCGAGGTCCAGTAAAAAAGAGACTCAGTAACGCCCGATTGCGGCTGTCCGTTATGTGGTTGACCTCAACGGCTTCGTCCGGCAGCTCCATGCGGGTATTGCCGTCGAGCATGCCGGATAATTGCAAAGAAGTGGTCTGTGCAATGCCGTAGCGATACAGCAACACTGAAAACAGCAGGTCACCCGGTACACAAAAGCGCCTGCTACCGGGATCATGAATGGGATTGAAGTCCCCCGCCACACCTTTGGCGAATGCACTGGCTTGTGTCTCCTGAAAAGATACAGCGCCGTCCTTTTCTTCGAAATATCGCGTGATGTCCATCAGATAGCCTTAGCTGTTTGCCGGTTAGCGGAAACGGTTGCCATCATGGCAAACGACCATCAAACCCGCAAGCTAATCCGGTGTCAAAAGAGAGCGAATACTGGCATCGAACAAGCGCTGACTGGATGCATGCACAGGTACCCAGCGCGGATAGAACGGTGATTCACGATCGTTTAAAATAGTGCGCTCCCAGCCACGAGTACTGGTTAGCAGCGCCTGTAGACCACTTTGACCAAAGCGCTGCAGATAACCCGCCATGACACAATCAATATAGCTTTGCAGCACCGGATGCTCTGTATCGGCCAGATATCGGTTCTCTGGTCGACTGCGGTAGACAAAAACGGTATCGTCAGCGAAATCGTCGGGTAGATCAAAATCAGTGGCTGGCAGCTCAAGGCGCTCATAACCGGCTTCACGAGCATCCAATTGCGGTAGTGCAGCGCGATTGATTCTCACCAGAACGCCAT
>CALKXZ010000244.1 GCA_938003775.1 uncultured Granulosicoccus sp.
GCTGGCGCGGCGAGGCACGCCGGTAACTGGCGGCCGGGCTACGAGCCGATCGCGTCGGCCACGGTCGGGGCCAGCAGTACGTCTTCGGCTGGAAGTGCCGTCATGTCTTCAGCCATGGCGAAGCGGTGGGGTCCGGCGTGCACGACCCACAGGTGATCGAGGCGCAGCGACTCGCGAGCGCTGTGCATCGATCGGGTCACCGTCGGTGCGTCGGTTCGCTTGATCTCGAAGCCGAAGACCTTGCCGCCCAGTTCGATGCGCAGGTCGATTTCGGCGCCCGAGTGCGTCGACCAGAACGTCGGCGTGCCGGCATCGGGCCGGGTGCAGAGGTGCTCGACGATGATGCCCTCCCAGCTGGCGCCGAGCTTGGGGTGGCGATCGAGTGCGAGTCGGTCATCGATGCCGAGCAGGCGATGCAAGAGTCCGCTGTCACGGATGTAGACCCGTGGTGACTTCACCTGCCGCTTCGACAGGTTCTCGAACCAGGGCTGGAGCTGGCGCACCATGAGCGCGTCGGTGAGCGCATCGACGTAGCGCCGCACGGTCGGCTGGGAGACGTCGATGGAGCGGGCCAGCTCGGCGCCGTTCCAGGTCTGGCCATGGAAGTGGGCGAGCATCGACCAGAAGCGGCGCATCGTCTGTTACGATGCGCTGCGGCAAGGGCGGTTTACACCGTGGGACCACCAGCCCGTACTAGATGCCTCGCAGCGTTTTATGCGTAATCATCTGGATCTTAATGACGTGGAATCAGGTTCCCGAGTCCCAGTTCGAACAAAAACGCCGACGCCACCGACGCCACCGACGCCACAGACGCCACCGATGAATCACGGCAGTAACTAAACAACTCGACTTGTCAGCCATTACAGCGCACTGAAGATTGATGACACACACCCACAACGAATTTGACTTCATCATCATTGGTGCAGGTTCCGCCGGCTGCGTGCTCGCCGCTCGATTGTCAGAGGACCCTGCAGTGTCTGTCGCCTTGTTGGAGGCAGGTGGTTCGGATAACAGTCTTTTCATTCGAATGCCCACCGCCTTATCAATCCCAATGAACATGGACCAGTACAACTGGGGTTTTGAATCGGACGTGGAACCGGGTATTGGTGGTCGTCAACTGGATTGCCCGCGTGGCAAGGTCATGGGTGGATCATCATCGATAAACGGCATGGCGTTTGTGCGAGGGCATGCCTGCGATATCGATCAATGGGAGGCAGAAGGTGCTAGCGGTTGGAACTACGCGAATTGCCTGCCGTATTACAAGCGAATGGAATCTTGGTACCACGGTGCCAACCGGTATAGAGGTGGTAGCGGCCCTGTTGGTGTGAATGCGGGTAATGATATGCGGCTCAATCCGTTGTATCAGGCGTTTATCAGTGCCGGGGAGGATGCAGGCTATCCGTTTACATCCGACTACAACGGGTATCAGCAGGAAGGGTTTGGACAGAAGCACATGTCAGTCTCGGGTGGTGTAAGAGCCTCATCATCGCGTAGCTATCTGGCACCGATTAAATCCAGACCCAATTTGCACATTATTCCGCGAGCGCAGGTTGATCAACTGATCATGGACGCACGACAGGTCATTGGTGTGCGCTATCGGACCGCCGGCCGTCAGCTTAGAATTTTCACGCGTGGTGAAATCATACTCAGTGCAGGGTCGATAGGCTCGCCCACTATTCTGCAGCGCTCAGGTATTGGGCCTGCTGATGTTTTGTCGGCAGCTGGTGTGCCTGTACGTGTTGAGTCACGTGGAGTTGGCGCAAATTTACAAGACCATTTGGAAGTGTACTTTCAGTATGTGTGTACGCAACCTGTGTCCTTAAACCGTGAGCTATCTTTGTGGCGTAAAGGTCTTATCGGCGCTCGATGGATGCTGAATAAAGGCGGTCTTGGCGCAACCAATCATTTTGAATCCTGTGGTTTTATTCGCTCACGGTCGGGTTTGAAATGGCCAAATGTGCAATACCATTTCCTGCCTGGTGCCATGCGTTACGATGGGCGAGCAGCGTTTGCAGGTGATGGGTTTCAGGTGCATGTTGGACCGAATAAACCGCAAAGCCGAGGACGAGTTGCCATTCGCTCTGCTGATCCGTTCCAGAAGCCCAGTATTCGCTTCAATTATTTACAGCATGAACAAGACGTGCAGGACTGGCGGGATTGTATTCGCCTGACCCGCGAGATTTTGCAGCAGGAATCACTGGCGCCGTTTAGAGGAAATGAAATTCAGCCCGGATTGGCGATTGAATCAGACGAGGCGATCGACCAATGGGTTAGGGCGAATGTGGAAAGTGCCTACCACCCGTCTTGCAGCGTCAAACTAGGGGCAGACAATGATCCGATGGCTGTATTGGATAGTCATTGCCGAGTTAGAGGCTGCGAGGGTCTAAGGGTTGTCGATTCGTCTATCTTTCCCACTATCACTAATGGCAATCTGAATGCGCCAAGTATGATGGTCGCAGAGCGGGCGGCAGATTTAATTCGTGGACAAGCCTTGGCGCCTGAGATGGCACCTGTCTGGGAGCCCGATGACTGGCAAACCGCGCAACGATCCGTTACCGGTCATGATCGTGCTTAACCGCTTAACCGCTTAACCGCTTAACCGTGCCTGTAAGGCAGCCCGTTGAAAACTGATGCTGCCGTGATTGCTGAGGTTCGTTACGCGCCTAATCTTACGGCGCACAACGTAGACCATGACTACCAGTTATGACTTAATTTCGAGCAGCTCAACCTCGAATATCAGTGTTTCACCAGGCCCAATTGCCTGACCAGCACCGCGCTCGCCATAGGCCAGTTCTGATGGGATAACAAAGCGAAATTTGCTGCCCACGTTCATCAGCTGAAGCCCTTCAGTCCAGCCAGGGATCACGCCTTTTAGGGGAAACGATGCAGGTTCGCCTCGGGCCACTGAGCTGTCGAATTCAGTGCCGTCCATTAATGTGCCAACGTAGTGCACACTGACTGTGTCATCAGCGGTTGGTTTGGGGCCATCGGCCGCGGTTACCACTTCATATTGCAAGCCGCTGTCGGTGACTGTTACGCCATCACGCGCTTTGTTCTCAGCGAGAAACATTTTGCCTTTTTCAGAGGCTTCAGAGGCTGCTGCTGCTGCCTCCTCCTGCTGCTTGGCTTGCAATGCCGCTTGTGCTTCATCCATGCTGATCAGCGTATCGCCACCACCTCGCTGATCTTGAATGCCCTTCATCAGTAGGTCATAGTCGATCTCGCCGTACTGATTCAACACACGCTCACCGATCATCATGCCTAGGCCATAACTCACCTTAGCGTCTTCTGTATCGAGCGAGTCCTGAGCAACCGCGGAGGTTCCGATTGCCAATGCTATTGCGGTGGCGCTGGCCACTATGTATTTGTTCATGGGTCGATCTAATCCTGCCGTTTGAGATGGTTAATCGTGTAAAAAACCTCGGCACTATGTCATAGATCTGCCTGTTGCGTCTTCTTCAGACGACCTCTAAAGGTGTCCATCTGGCTATCTTGAAGCCCGATCCAGCTCTCAGCAGCACCAGCTTTGACGAAGCGTGCCGTCGTCATTTTCATGGAATGGTGTGACAAAAGCTCGTCAACTTGGTTCTCCAAATGCAGCGGAAAGGTCGCCAAAACGTCACGTTTATGCCCATCACAGTGCACATTGGCTCTGCGTTGCATCGAACGGATGCCACCCTGGTAATGGTCCGTAAACTGCTGTAAGCAGTGTGTCCAGCGCCCTAATGCAGCATCTCTGGAGGCCAGATCTGGCGGCTCTGGGGCCGTTATCGCGCAGGCGCTCAGCCAAACTGGGCACAGTGCCAGTAACCATCTGGATGCACTTCGGATTTTGAACATCAGCACCACCCCATCCGCTATTCTGGCCCGCGCCTAACGCGTTAGGCCTTAAGCTCAAATTAGCGGCTTAGGTGTTACTTTATCGAGGACAGACGCACGTTCCCATGAGGCATGTCTGAGTTCATATCAGAAATTGTGAGCAGGCTAACGCTCTGCCGCAGAAGATTGAATCGGCGCGCCAAGCGATTTGCGCTGCCAGCCTGACAACCCTAACCAAATAACCGCCCCACCTGTTATCAACAGCATAGGTATGACAGACAGGTTGACGAACCGATACCCGAACAGGTGGTGCATGCCCCCAGCGGCTAGCGCGGTGATGGAGACGGTACTGAAAACCAGCAGGTCATTGGCAGCCTGGGTGCGCGATTTTTCCTCTGGTGTGTAGGTATCGGTCAGTAGCGAAGTGCCACCGATGAACAGAAAATTCCAGCTCACACCCAGCAAAACCAATGAAACAGTGAAATGTGCCATCGAATTACCAGTCAGGTTAATGGCCACGCAAGCCAGACCGAGAACCACGCCGCTGGCCAGCACTGGCACGATGCCAAGGCGTTGGATTAAATGGCCGGTGACGAATGAGGGCGCAAACATTGAAACCACGTGCCATTGAATAACAAATGCTGTGGCACCTAAACCGTATTCGTGCACGTGCATAGCCAGCGGAGTTGCGGTCATAACCAGATTCATAGTGGCGTAGCCAAGCATTTGGCACAGTACCGCCACTATGAACAGCGGTTGCAACAGTATCTTCAATAGAGGGCGCCCGCTGTATGTAGCGGTGTTGAGAACAGGTGCAGGTAGGTTGGCAAATGCGATGGTCATCATGGACAACAGATACACGCCTATCAGCACCGCAAATGGCCCGGCGAAGACACTGGTATCAAACAGCGCGCTACTCCAGTTGGCTAGATTGGGGCCTATAAAGGCGGCTATGACTCCACCTGCCATAACCATGGAAATAGCCAATGACTTTCGTGTTGCCGGCACCACTTCGGCAGCAGTAAATCGATAGTAATTGCCAAATGCTGCAAACAGCCCGAAACAAATCGTCGCCAAACAATAGCCGAGAAAATCGTCGTTTAACACGGACCATAATGCAACGCTGGCACCGACTACACCTATGCCGCCACCGATCAAAAAACCGCGTTTGCGGCCAATGCGGCCCATGATCAGCGATGCCGGAACGCTACCGCACATAATGGAAAAGAACTGCAGCGCCAGTGGCAGAGTAGATAGTCGTTTGTCTGGTGCCAGCTCAAAGCCTATCAGCGCTGAAATAGTGATCAGTAGTGATGCGCACACATACAGATAGGCGTTACATAAAGACAATAGGTAAATGGTAAGCGGCATACGCTGTTGTTGGTCGCTCACTTTATCAACGCCTCTTTGTCGCGTTTTTGCGCGCCTGTCGGGCCGATTTTTCAGCCACGTTTTTGGTTTTGCGTGCCTCTCTCTTCAGTGCAATCTCGGCCAGTCTTTTGTCAGTGTCCACCTGCTCTTGTGCCCGCATCTCGGGTGTTTCCAGGGTAATCCCGCCCATCAGTCCTTGCCTAAATTCCTGCAGCAGCAGGCGCCCGGCTCTGTCAAAATCAACCAGTGCCCCGCCTGCTAAGCAACCACGGCGTTTACCAATAAATGCAAGTGCGCTCACACTGTCGTCAACCAATGGAAGGTCATCACCATAGCGGCTGCGTAACTTGTCGGGGTAGTAGGCAATCAGGTAATCCAACAGGTAAGTGGCGACCTCGGCGCTGTCCATGGCGGTATCCCGTACGGCTCCAGTGGCCGCCAACCGGTATCCACTGGACACGTTTTCAACTTTCGGCCACAGCACGCCAGGTGTGTCCCGCAGACGCCAAGCCTCGTTGAGCATGATCAATTGTTGGCGTTTGGTGATGGCAGGTTCATTGCCTGTTTTGGCAACAACCCGACCGGTGAGCTTATTGATCAAGGTAGATTTGCCGACATTGGGAATACCCACCACCATCGCAACATAAGGTTTGAGTCGTTGCGAACGGGCAGGTGTAACCAGCGCCTTGAGCCTTTGCGGTATTTCGTTATAACTGCTTGGCTGGCTGCTCGAAATTGCCAGTGCGTCGCGTTGGTTATCAGCACTAAAGAGCGCCAACCACTGATGGGTTTGCACAGGATCAGCCAGATCGGCTTTGGTCAATACCCGCAAAACGGGTTTGTCTCGAGCGAGCTCTGCGAGCATCGGATTCTCGCTGCTCCAAGGAATTCTAGCGTCGAGTACTTCCAGTACTACGTCTATTTCCGGTAGCACCTTGGCCATCTCTTTGCGGGCCTTGTGCATATGCCCTGGAAACCACTGGATGCTCATTCGTGGTTGCCTGCTTCGTGGGGTGGTGTTGGTGCCAATAACACGCGATTCTCTTCAATGAGAATCCTGCGCTCTCGATACAGGGTGCTCAATGCTTTTTTAAAATTTTTCTTACTAACCTTAAACACAGCTTTGATAGCGTCCGGAGAGCTTTTATCACTGAGTTCGCACACTCCCTCATGCGATGCCAGATAATCCATGATGGTCTGGGTGAGATCAGGTTGCAGAAGATTACTCGGTGGTTGTAATGCCAGGTCAATACGGCCATCGTAGCGAAGTCGCTTGATGTACCCCTGATAAGTTTCACCAACGCGTACAGATTGAAAAATCTCGTCCTTGTACAGAAGTCCGAGCGCTCTGTTATCAACGACCGCCTTCAGGCCAAGATCGGTGCGTTGGTAAATCAACAGATTGACGCGTTGCCAGGGGCGAAAATCGTCTGCTGTTTCGGGCAGGTGATGATCGAGTCTGCTACTGGCAGCCAAGCGGCCGCTATTGTCCAAATAGACAAGCACTGTTTCATAACGACCGATTTCAACGGGACGTCGCTGTTCAGCAAACGGTAGCAGTAGATTTTTCTCTAGACCCCAGTCCAGAAAAGCGCCGACATTGCTGACATCGACCACCTTAAGTGAGGCTGATTGATCACGCTCAACCAAGGGGTGCTGAACGGTGGCCAGCAGTTCGCCGTGTGTATCCGTGTAGATGAATACTTCAAGGCTTTGGCCGATCTCGGCTATTTCGGCTTCCCGGGCGGGCAGGACGATGGTACCGAGATCGTGTCCGTCTAGCAGTATCTTATCGCGGTTGCGATCAAGGACGTTAAGCGTCTGTAAATGACCAATATTCATAATGGTTGGCAGTGTAGGCGTGTGCTGCGCTGGATGCCAGCCAAAAAACCGGATCAGCCGCGTTATCATGATCTGCGCCCCGCTTATTATTGGATATGACCACTTTGCATCCACCGCCATGCAACAACCCGAGCCAGCCTCATGGTCAGCTTGCTTGTGCGCCGACGATAGTGCTTGCACCGATGGAGGGAGTTATCGACGCTCCGATGCGACGTATGCTGACCGGTATTGGTGGTTATTCGCGCTGTGTAACCGAGTTCATTCGCGTGACCGATGTGTTATTGCCGGAGAAGGTTTTTCTGCGCCTGTGCCCAGAGCTGGTACAAGGTGGCATGACCGAGAGCGGCGTACCGGTGTATACCCAGTTGCTCGGCAGTAATCCTGATGTTCTGGCGCTTAATGCGAAAAGGGCAGTGGATCTGGGTGCGCCGGGGGTCGACCTGAATTTCGGGTGTCCGGCCAAAACCGTCAACAACAGCATGGGCGGGTCGTTACTGCTGCGCGATCCTGCGCGTGTGGGCAGCATTGTGGCCAGTGTCAGGCAGGCAGTACCGGCACAGGTGCCCGTAACAGCAAAAATCCGTCTGGGGTACGACAACGCTGAATCATTGCAGGAGATCGTCGAGTGTATAAGAGCTGCTGGTGCCACGGAACTGGCCATACACGCACGTACCAAATTCGATGGCTACAAACCGCCAGCATGGTGGTCACGGGTTAAAACTGTTGTGCATGAACAGGATGACACGACGTTTATCAATGGTGAGATCTGGACGGTTGCTGATAGTCTTGAGGCGTGTCGTCGCAGTGGTTGCAGACACATTATGCTTGGGCGTGGTGCGTTGTCAGCCCCTGATTTAGCCTTGCGTATTTCTACGGGCGACAGCAGCTGCGCTGCACCATTAGCATGGATGGAAGTGGCCAGCATGGTAGAGGCACAATTTCTACGCTCTGATAGCCAAAGCCCGCGACATATTGGCAACCGGACCAAACAGTGGCTGGCGTACCTTAAACGATCCTATGAAGAGGCCAACGACCTGTTCGGTCGGCTTAGAACACTACATGGCATCAGTGAAATACAGGCGGCCTTCGACGCACATCGTCAATGGTATGCCAGCTGTGCAGGCCAGCCAGATTAGCTGTCCTTGTCAACCAGGCAACCAATAGACGGATCGCTACCCACTTGGAACGATGGTTCGTCTTTGGAAATCGCGAGTACAGTCTTTCCCATTTTGTCGATCCACTGACTGGCGTTGGCTCGTTGCTTGGTGGTCATACTCTGAACAAATTTGAACGAGGCGTCTTGCCACAGTTCTCGGTTCTTACGCCACTGCTCAGGATGTGCGTTCTCCAGTAGAGACCACAGTTTGTTCAGGTGCGCGCTCATACGGGCATCATAGTCTGGCGCTTGCTGGTTGCGTGCCAGGCGAAACAGCTCCAAGTTCCATTGATCGGACAGGGCGTAATATTCTGTGCGTAGGCTGGTCTGTTTTTGTAGGGTGGTACGAAACGCGGCTCGCTGATTAGCGGTGAAGTCTAGGCCGATCCTACTGGCCCACTTTCCCATGCGCTTTAAGCGATAGTCAACGCGTTCTTCAGCCGATCGCGATTCATAGCGTTCCCGGTTTTTTTTACGCTCATTTTGGAAGCGGCGCTCGATGAAATTGATCTGCTGATCGCTCAAGGACTTAAATAGATCGAACAGGTAATTGACCGGGTGGCATAGTCGAGCTGAACGGGAGAATGTTTCGGCCGTTTCTGCCCAGCGCTTGACATCCTGTTCACGGGTGTTGCCTGGCGTTGCGATAGAGCGTGCGACCTCGCTCATCAGAGCGGCGTATCGTGGCAATTCAGACTGTCGGTGCCAAACATGATAGGTGCCCACACTGGCTTCGAACGCGGCCATCTGCACGTCGTTAAAGTCGCCTAATTTGTTGAATTCAGAGCGTATTTGATTATCGAGCTGATTATACAGCGGACCGATAATCAACTTGCTGTTAGTACACCCCGCAGTGCTGAGGAGTAGCACCAGTAACAGTACGCAAGTTCTGCCAGAGTTTCTGGAGATTCCACTTCGCATGTGCTTAAGTCTATCCTTTCCGGGCCTGTCCTTTAATGGGTATCATGAAGCCTGACGTGTAATGAGAACATAGCGTGACAACAGAGAAAACAATGCCTGACAATTCAACCGTGCAGCCTATGAGTGCGGGACCGGGCAAGGTCATCGCCTTCCATTATGACTTGTACGATGCTGATGCAAAAAAGATCGAATCCTCCAAATCTGGCGACCCCGTTCTATGCCTGCATGGAGAACGAGGCGTACTGCTGGCCTTGCAGGAGGCGTTTGTCGGCAAAGAACCTGGCGCGCAATTGAGCGTCACGATACCGCACGAGAAAGCTTACGGCAGGCATTATCCGGACCGTAAACAACGTCTTTCTCGCAAAAAGATAGACGGTGGAAAGCACCGGACGTTCCGCCCGGGGCAAATTATTACGCTGCGCGGTGAAAACGGTCCCAGTCCTGCCACGATCATCAAGGTCGGCAAATTCAACATTGACGTGGACGTTAATCACCCATTGGCAGGTGTTGATCTGACCTTCGATGTGCAGATTATTTCGGTGCGTGATGCCTCTGATGAGGAACAAGCTCACGGACACGCACATGGTGTTGGCGGTCATCAGCACGCCGATGATTAAACCAGGCCAGACTTGTGAATCATGAGGAACCCAGCATGCAAATTGTTGATGATGTAAAGCCTGAGAGCAAAATTTGGAAACGACCCGCGCTGCTTTTAGGTTTTGTGCTTGCGCTGTTGTTAGGGGCTTGCGTACAAAATCCGGTAACGGGCAAAAAAGATTTCCTACTGGTGTCTGAGGACTGGGAATTACAGGTTGGAGCGCAACAATACTTGCCACTCAGGCAGGCGCAAGGTGGTGATTATGTGGTCGATCCCGGTGTCGAAAAATACGTCCGCTCGGTAGGCAACCGTCTGGCGGCGCATAGTGATCGGAAACTACCCTATGAATTTCATGTCATCAATGACTCCACGCCCAATGCCTGGGCTTTACCGGGTGGCAAAATTAGTATCAACCGTGGCCTGCTGGTACGGCTTAACAGTGAAGCAGAGCTTGCCGCGGTACTGGGTCATGAAATCGTTCACGCTGCGGCCAAACACGGTGCTAAGGGTCAGACAAGGGGTATTGGGCTGCAACTGGGTGTATTGACGGCCTCAGTGATAGGAGCACGCGAAGGCTACGGACAACAGGCACAAATTTTGTCCAGTGTGGGTGCGCAGATTGTGAACAGCCGCTATGGGCAAGGGGCAGAGCTGGAGGCCGACCTCTTTGGTATGAACTACATGTCCAAAGCAGGGTATGACCCTCAGGGTGCCGTGGGCTTACAACGTACATTCGTCGAGTTGTCCAAAGGTCAATCCTCTGATCCAATCAGCCGCTTGTTTGCTAGCCATCCGCCGTCGGAACAGCGCGTTGCACAGAACATCAAGACTGCACAGACGTTAAAAAAAGGTGGCATAGTTGGTGAGGATTCGTATCGTCAGGCAATGGCAAGACTGATTAAAACCCAGAAGGCTTACGATGCCTTCGACAAGGCCCAAGTGGCGTTTCAAAAAAAGAACACGCAACAAGCCATGTCGTTAATTCGTGCAGCTATTCGAATTGAACCCAGTGAGGCTCACTTTCATTCGTTAGTGGGTGACATATCAATGTCACAAAATAATTTATCTTCAGCCAGGCGCTCGTTTGACAAAGCCATCTCGTTGAACAATCAGTTTTACTACTACTACTTGAAGCGCGGCAAGATAAATGAGTTGCAGAAAAATACCAAAGCAGCACAGGCTGATTACGCTAACAGCATCAAGCTACTCCCCACATCAACGGCGCAGTTAAGTCTGGGACAGTTCGCCGAACGGGCCGGTAAGCCGCAGGTGGCTAAACGCTACTACGCCATGGCTGCACAAGCCAAGGGCGCTGCTGGCAATCAGGCACGGAGCGCCCTAATGAGATTAGATCCACCGCAAACCAAGAACACGAGGCTGCTGATCAGACAGGGTGTATCGCGACAGGGTACGTTTGTCATGGAGCTGATTAATCAGACGTCCAGTGGGGTGCGTAATGTGCAATTGGGATTACGTGCAGCGCCAAATGCACCGCAACGGGTACAGACTATCAGGCAGCGTATTCCAGCGGGTAGCAGACGCGTTATTGATACGGGTTTGAAAATTAGCCGTCAGCAGGCCAACCGAATAAAGGTTGTGGTTCTCAATGCAGAGTTTGTGCGTTAGGGGCACTGTGCGTGCCTGATAGCTATTACACCAGCTTCGCGTGCAGCGCATCCAATGAGTTAACAGCCACGCTGGTAAACTCTGGCCAGGCATATGCGCCATCGACATCCATGTGCACGGTTGTCACACCTGCGTTGTATCCTGCTTGCAGATCGAATAGGTAGTCACCAACCATCACGGTATCGTCGGCTGCAGCTGACCAGCGATCCAACATCAGATTGACACCAG
>CALKXZ010000245.1 GCA_938003775.1 uncultured Granulosicoccus sp.
CAATCCAATGATGCACTCGCTCTTACCGGTCTTCCATTGGTAATAAAAGATAATATCAACACCGTTGCTTTTCCAACAACGGCTGGAACTGGCGCTCTCCAAAATCATACACCCGAGACTAACGCAGGAGTCATCAGCGCACTGGAGGACCATGGCGCTATTATCGCTGCAAAATCGGGTATGCATGAACTGGCATTTGGTATCACATCGAACAATTCAGTGACCGGTGCCATTCGAAACCCACATGATCTAAGCAGGATTCCTGGTGGTTCGTCGGGGGGTTCAGCAGCAGCCGTTGCTGCGGGCATATTCCCAGCAGGCCTGGGCACCGACACGGGTGCGTCAGTTAGGTTGCCAGCTGCGCTTTGTGGTGTTGTTGGTTACCGCCCTACTGTTGGGCGGTATGCCAGCGATGGCATTTTGCCAATAAGTCACACACGGGATACAGCAGGAGTCTTGGGTAAAAAAGTTGAAGATATCGTTCTACTTGACGGCGCACTTTCCGGTTCATACGCAAATATTCAGAAAAAAAATATCAATCAAGTCATTCTGGGTATCTCTAAAGATGTTTTGTTTGAGAATCTAGAGCCAGAAGTTGAGAAAGCGATTCAAGATCAGCTGAAAGTACTCGAATCCGCTGGGGCTAAGCTGGTGAATGTCGATCTCTCCAAAATTTGGAATCATAACGAAGCGTTTAGCTTTCCAGTAGCGTTTTGCGAAGTAATGAGAGACTTACCAGCTTTCTTAAAGGAACACGCTCCTGACATTAGCTTTGAGGAATTAGTCGACAAGATTGGATCGCTCGATGTAGCTGGCGCCATTAAAAGTCAGCTTGGTGAAGATGCCATGAGCAATGCTGCCTATCACGCTGCTATGAATGAGCATCGTCCGGCGATGCGCTCAATTTATACGAATGCATTTGCTCAGCATGGCCTAACTGCACTGGTGTTTCCAACATCGCCGCTACGCGCTACAAAGATTGGCTTAGATGACACCGTAGAGTTAAACGGTGAGCAAGTACCAACATTTCCGACATTCATCCGAAACACCGATTTAGGCTCCAATTTGGGAGTGCCAGGAATTTCCCTGCCCTGTCAGAACGTGAACGGCCTACCGATTGGAATTGAATTCGACGGCATTTTGGGTAGAGATCAAGATTTAATCGAACTAGCTCTCACGGTTGAAGAAGTTCTTTCACTTTAACCAAAATAATAACGCTGTAAACTTGGAGAAATATCATGTTTCTTAAGATAAAAACAACATTAATAGCTGCCACATTAATATTGCCGGCGATCGCAGGTTCAGCCATTGCAGGCACAAAGATAGGGGTGCTGGTACCCGACTCCGGACCCGCTGGACTATTTGGCCCGTCTACACGTAACTCTGCAACGTTAGCCGCAGAGCAAATTAACGCAGCTGGCGGTATTAATGGTGAAGTTATTGAACTCGTATTTGCAGATGTTGGTGTTCCGCCGGCAGAAGCTGCTCAAGCAGCGCTTAAGCTTTGGAAAGGCGAAGGTGTAAAGGCATTTGTCGGTATGCATGATTCTGCTGTACGTGAAGCATTGACTGGGCTTTTCCAAGGACAAGTGCCGTATGTTTACACACCAGTCTATGAGGGTAATGCGTGCAGTATAGGTCTCTATGTCACCGGTGAAACTCCTAGCCAGCAACTAGCCCAGGCTATTCCATTCCTGATGGAACGTGAAACGGTTAAGTCATGGTACTTAATCGGGCACGACTACAACTGGCCACGAGATACAAACGCACTGGCTAAACAGTATATTGCCGATGCAGGGGGTAAGATCGTTGGCGAAGAGTACCTCCCATTCACTGTTGCTGATTTTGACTCATCACTCCAAAAAATTAAAGAAAGTGGTGCAGAAGGTGTACTGATTACACTCGTTGGTGGTGGTTCAGTTGGATTCAATGTTGCATTTGCTGGCTTTGGTCTTGATAAGCAAGCCATCCGCTTGGGCACTCTTATCGAAGAGAATACACTGGCCGGTATCGGTGCTGACAATGCCAATCGACTGTACTCATCTGCAGGTTATTTCTCTTCGATTGAATCTGACGCTGCGAAAGCCTTTGCCGCGTCATATGAAGAGAAGTTCGGCACCGATGCACCTGCTCTGAATACTTTGGGAGAGTCGGCTTATGATGGGGTGACACTCTTGGCAGCCTTAGCGAATAAAGCCGGAAGTTTCGACGTTTCTACAATTGAAGGAATCGCTGAAGGAACATCATTCCAGTCACCACGAGGCACAAGTACGCTGAAAGGCCGGCATGTTAATCAGAGCATTTACGTGGCTGAAGGAACTGGTGGTACGTTTAAGGTTGTGAAAACGTTTGACAATGTCCCCTCATCTGAGAGCTGCAGTAAGTAAGATATCTCGGTTATGTCCTCAATTCTATTGCTCAATATTCTTTGGCAAGTCAGCATCCTAGCGATGGTGACGATTGGTCTTGGAATTGTCTTTGGACAACTGAAGATTATGAACATGGCGCACGGTGAGCTTGTAATGATCGGGGCTTATGCCCCGGTCATTACGTCACATTTGGGGTTGTCTGGATATCTACAACTTCCTATATGTGTCGCCACTGTTGGGTTAACGGCTCTGATAATGGAGCGAACCGTTATTCGACATTTCTATGGCAGACCGTTCGATAGTCTTTTAGCGACCTGGGGACTATCCATACTCATGCGTGAAATAGTTGAAATGATATTTGGTAGGGAATATCAATCAGTCAGTTCACCATTGCCTGGAACAATGTCATTGTTAGGTACTGATTATCCGATTTATCGGGTAGTGGTTATTCTCGGAGTTGCGGTGTTTTTTTTTACACTATTGCTCTGGTACCGCAGATCGAAAGTTGGTACAGAAATTAAGGCAATGGTTGAGAACCCGGCCCTTGCACAAGCGGTCGGCATAAACACAAGTAGATTATCATCTGTCTGTTTCGTGTTTGGTGCTGTGTCAGCAGGAATAGCGGGCATGGTTCTAGCGCCGACAACCCGTGTTGAACCTATGATGGGCCTCGATTACCTCATTAGATCTTTCTTCTCTCTGGTAGTCGGCGGCCTTGGTAGCCTTGAAGGATTGTTCATAGGCGTAGGATTAATTGGTGGCATTCAATCTACCATTGGAGCGTTCTTTAATCAGACCTACGGATATCTTTTTGTTCTGACGCTCTCCATTTTATTTTTATGGTTAAAACCCAATGGCCTATATCGCAGTAACTAGTGCCGCACTCCTCACTGTACTATTGTTAGTACCACAATTGTTTGGAACTTTTACGGCCTATCAAATTGGCCTTTTCTTGATCTATGGCATTGTCGCGCAAGGTATTGGATTTCTTTGGGGAAAAACTGGAATTCTTCCTTTGGGGCAAGCGATATTTTTTGGAATCGCTGCTTATGCTTGTGCGCAAATACTTAAAAATATTGACAGTCTACCTTTGCAGATAGCTCTGTTTGTCGTTGTCGTTGCATGTCTTGCATTGCTTGGGTTTGCACTGGCGTTTATCGTGTTCAAGGGGCGATCTGATAGCGGTCCATACTTTTCGCTTATAACACTGGCTCTAGCGATGATCTGCGAGCAAGTCGCGGGTACTGCAACAAATACAACAGGTGGCTTTAACGGAATTTACGGATATCCAACAATTGCCAATCTGGATCAATTTAATGAGCTCTACTACGTCATAGCAATAGTTACAGTACTATCTACTGCCGCAATAAGCGTACTTAACACACTTCCAGCAGGCCTTGTTGCAAGAGCTGTCTCAGACAATGAAAAACGGATGCAACTTTTCGGATTTCCAACCCATTTAGTAAAGGGGCTGGTCTTTGGCCTATCAGCCGCGTTCGCGGCTGTCGCCGGCATCTTATTTGCCAACCATCAAGGTATAGTAACGCCCACATCAACGGGTTTTCTATTGTCGGCTAACCTTGTTATTTGGACCGCGGTTGGAGGGCGTAACCACGTGTATGGCCCATTAATAGGCGCTGTGGGGATTGGGTACCTATCCTCGGAGTTGCGTGGAAGCTTTGTTTATTGGGAGGTGATCGTGGCTCTCGTTTTTATTATCGTTGTTTTAAAATATCCAGGAGGAATAGCAGGATACCTGGTGGATATTTTTTGTCGTTTTAAAAAAAATATCCGGTCCACTGAACTGCACCTATGTAATGCGCCTGCGATCTCTACCAGCATTGTTCAACCAAAGCTCATATTTTCGAAAACTAAAGTGAAAATGGGTCCAGTACGCATACTCAATGGTGTTGATCTAGTTACCCCAAAAACAGGCATCGTTTGCATTATTGGACCAAATGGTGCCGGAAAAACATCTCTGTTGAATGCCATCACGGGTAATTTGATTGTGTCGGCTGGAAGCGTTTCTTTGGATAATAAATACATTCACAATCTGCCAACACATAAGGCATTCGCCTGTGGAATTGCGCGAAAGCTTCAAGTGCCTTCTGTTTTTTTCTCGTTGACAGTATTTGAAAACATCGCACTTGCGGTGATCGCAGGTCGAGCACGATTCTTGGATTTCTTTAGGCCTTCAACACTTAAGTGGCGCACGGCAGAACTTACCAACTTACTCAATTCAGAGGCTATGACGGCATTAGTTGACATGGAGAAACCCGTCTCAGCCTTGGCCCAAGGACATCGGCAATTCTTGGAGTTCGCAATGACCACAGCGGTTCAACCAAAGGTTCTCTTACTCGATGAACCGTGCGCAGGCTTATCGCCTGATGAAACAAGAATGATGACAAATCTTGTTCGTGACTTTCAGGAGCGAAATAACGGCCTCATCATTCTAATTGAACACGATATGAGTATCGTACGCGACCTTGCTGATAGGGTCGTTGTTCTGCACCAAGGTGCAGTTCTATTCGAAGGTAGCTACGACGACGTTAGAAACAATAAGAGTGTCCAAGATGTTTACTCAGGTGGAACCAAGTGACTTCCACACTACTTCGCTTTAAAAACATAGTTGGTGGTTACGGTAATACTATGGTCGTGTCTGACATTAGTGGTACCATTGGCAAGGGTGAGGTATTGGGAATATTCGGTAGAAACGGAGTCGGAAAGAGCACTTTGTCAAAACTATTGGCTGGTGCGCTGCCAATGTCCGTTGGATCGTTGCTTCTAAACAATAAGGATATATCTTTTACTTCTAATCATGAACGGAGGCAGCGCGGAATAGGATACATGCCCCAAACTGCTATGGTTTTCGATAATTTGACCGTTCGTGAGAATCTCTCTCTGGCAAGGTCAACCCAGGATATGAAATATTATCTTAGCGCATTCCCGCGTCTGGCGGAGCGCCAAACTCAGATAGCGGGCTCCATGTCTGGCGGTGAAAGAAAAATTCTGGCCTTTGTACGCACCATGCTTGAAGAGACGTGCCTAGTTATTCTCGACGAACCATCTGAAGGCGTTCAGCCTGAGAATATTCTGAAGATGCAAGAATGTATCGAGCGTCGAAAGGCTAAAGGCACCTCTTTTGTACTGGTAGAACAAAATATGTCGATGCTAACTAGTATCTCAGATTTCTACATTGGTATTGATTCTGGGCGAATTGTTTTTGAAAGCGATAAGAAGTCGGCGAGTAGACAGGACATCCTCTCCGTATTATCGGTATAAATATTTGTATCGAAATTGTCTATGCAAGTAACCGTAATGACGGCGTGTAGGCGTTATTCACTTTAGCAACCTGAGAATGATATTCACGGAGATCACTACTGATGAGCTTTTCTCAACGTTCAACAGATTACTAAATACCACATTGTTGAGTAATTTGAATCAGGAATATTACTCTGGTCCAATTTATCAAGGATGAGGTGCTAATTATCCACATGAAAAAGACGGCAAGCGGTTCACACAAACTATGCCCGGAATTTCATTCTTACTGACAAGGACATACTCATGAGTCACCCTAAAAACCTGTTTACACATGCTATACGCAATGGTGAAAAGCAGATTGGACTATGGGTTAGTCTTGTGAGTGAGACTTCGGCCGGAATTATTGCGGGGAGTGGATATGATTGGGTTTTGATTGATATGGAGCTCTCGCCTAACGAAATTCGACGGTCGTGACTCAGCTCAATGTATTTCAAGGCAGCTCAGCGACCGCTGTTGTGCGGCCAGCATGAAATGACACCATAGTTGCAAAGCATTTACTCGATATCGGATCTGCTGGCTTGTTGTTTCCAATGGTGCATAATGACCCTTTGTTCGAAGAGATGTTGGTTGATGTTGTGGGTTTGTATCTTAGTCCTCCAGAGAATGCGGTGATATTTTGTGTTGATGAAAAAAGCTCAATACAGGCGCTCGACAGAATGCGGCCAGGACTGCCGATGAAGAAAGGACGTGCAGGCACCATGACTCATGACTACAAACGACACGGCACCAGCACGTTGTTTGCAGCGCTCAATGTATTTACCGGTGAAGTCATCGGTGAGTGCAAACAAAGGCACCGTCATCAGGAATTATTATCGTTCTTGAAAACAGTGGAAAAACAGACGCCCGAAGATTTGGAACTACACGTTATTGTTGATAACTACTCAACCCATAAACATCAAAAAGTCAAAAACTGGTTGAAGCGTAACAAACGATTAACACTTCACTTCATACCAACAAGTTCTTCATGGTTAAATTTAGTAGAGCGCTTTTTTAGCTTGATCACAGACAAAGCTATCAGACGAGGTGTTTTTTGTTCTGTTGCAGATTTGGAGGAGAAGCTAATGCAGTTCATTGCCAAACATAACGTAGACCCAACCCCATTCATCTGGACTAAGTCTGTAGACGTCATTCTTGAGAAAGTTGCTCGCGCCAAAAAATCAATTATTCATGGTGTTTGATAGTTGCACTACATTAGATGATGAACACTGTGCTACAAAATGAACTTCCCGGAATCGTCATTCATGAAGAGTGGCACATCGATGCAGAACGCGTCTGCAGCCATGACGCCACAGGTGGCAGTTATTCAGCTGGCTTTATCGCCAAACACGATGATGGCCGACTCGCTTTCGTAAAAGTATTAGACCCTACCGTGGAATTCAGAGTACCTTTACGAGAATAATGAACCTCGAGCAGGTGATCGTCTATAAGGATTAGAAGCTGTTGGGGACGAGAACACTATTTCGCTCTTAGAAGAGTTTTTCGATCTAGAGGGTCTAACCTGCCTGGGGGTAAGAGCTGGCGGTGGATCCATTGCAAAAGAAAACTTAGAAGTATTTTGCTCATACGGCAGCGGCGGCGCTCACACTTAATCAGGCAATAAATACAGTTCATCAATTCACCGACCCATTATCTTTGAGATCGCATCGATCTCTGGATTTACATTTGTTTGGAGTTTATTGTCAAACGAGGCAATTATGCGTCTCATTGACTATCCAGCGGATATACTTTCAAATGCTGACTATCTATTCGTAATAGATAGCTAAGTCCGCTTCTTTTTTGATTGAATTAGAATTTGTGTAGGTGCTAGTAAATGCCATCCGTGGCAATTCTCTTCACTCCACGAGATGATCGGTTTTAACGCTAACACTAGCGTTGATAAACATCAAGTCGGCTATTCTTCACCAGTTTGCTACGCATATGAGATTCGCTCCTTATTCGATTGGTGCAGTGCAACATGGAAATCAAGTAGCCTTGATATTAGCATCGATCTCATCGACTGATGCGCCGGATGAGACCACAAATTAACGATTTCAAAAGGATCAGTATCCATGTTGTACAGTTCACCGAATTGCTCACTCGAATACCAGGTCAATTTCCAGCTACCAACGACAATACTGCGACACAATAATGAATGCCAATCTTGAGTAGTTTCAATAAAAGCGGCACGTTCGGGTATTGCCTCTTGCGAAAACAAATCCACACCATCAGAAGGAATATCATCAGATGCAATGCCTGCAGATGCGAGGCATGACGGAACAATATCGACAAGAGACACCGTCGTTGATTTCGGATCTATCGGCTCTCTCTTTTCATGTTTCGCTGGTTTCACCAATAGTGGCACACGAATTAACTGATCGTAGTGAAACGGTCCCTTCATCCACAGCCCGTGGTCACCCAGCAATTCACCGTGATCGCTGGTCACGATGATCATCGTATCCTCATATAGACCTCGTTCCTCGAGCGCTTGCCAAACTCGTTGCAATTGCTCATCAACTAGGCTAACCATTGAATAGTAGTGACTCCGCCCTTCGCGAATAGCCTCCTCATCGATGTTGCGAAAATCAGCCCCGTGACCCTGTCCTAGCATGGGATAGTCTGATCCGAGAAATCGAGACGATGCCAAAGCGCCTTCGTGCGCCAACTTGAAGTGAGGTGGTTTATCCTCCAACTCGTTTTTCGCGTATCGTGGCATAGGCACACTATCTGCAGTCACAGGAGCTGGATAGCTCGCAGGTAGCGCATGAGGATGGTGCGGATCCTGAAAACTCGCGAACAGAAAAAACGGTTCTGACTCGTTTCGTGCATCCAAAAAATCGATGACACTGTTCGCTGTCCATACTGAATTGTGGAACTCTTTTGGCAACGCTGATTTGTACGCTTCACCGCCGAATTTGGCAATTCCAGAAACCGGAGATAGTTGCTTAAATTGCTGTATCTCGTCTTCAGAGTATGTAGACCGAAGCCATGAACCGTAATGCCCGGTCATGCCATAGTTGACGTGTCCCAAGGCCAGCCGCACATGATCAAACCCGTAATACGGGCCAACCCAATCTCCATAGCCTTTTTCAAACCCCTCGACTGATTCCTGGGAGAGCTCTGGCGGCGCGCCATAGGCCTCTAAGTGCGCTTTACCAATCAACCCAGTTTGATAGCCATGGTTTTTCAATTGGTGTTGAATCATCTTGACATCGTCACCGGTATTTACGCCAATGCTCCACACCTTATGGCGCGATACGTATTGTCCGGATAACAAAGAAACCCGGCTAGGCGTACACACGGCACTCGAACAATAGGCACGATCAAATCGGTAACCGTCATCACTGATACGGTCAAAACCGGGTGTGTGAGTGAATACGCTGCCATAACAGCTCAACGTATCGGTACGCTGTTGATCGGTACACACGATCATTATATTGGGTCGCTTTGGGATAGTCGCTGATGTCATTTCATGCCACTCATTGCAATACCTTTGACAATCATGCGCTGAAAAAACACGAAGGCAACTAACAACGGGGTGGCTGCAATCAAAGCTGCTGCATATGGGTTATAAAGGTCTGCCGTCTCAACGGCAGACCCACTGAATGTGGCAAGACCCGCAGGCAGCGTTTGCATGCTGGGAGAGTTAGCCGCCACAATAGGCCATAGAAGTGATTCCCATTGATGCAGAAAGGTGATGATACCCAACGCTACACAAGGTGCTTTAATAAGCGGCAACACGATATACATAAATATCTGTCTCTCTGATACGCCTTCAAGCCTTGCCGACTCAATCAATTCATCAGGAAAGTCTGCCAGGAACTGGTACATCAGAAATATGCCAAACGCATTGAGTGCATAAGGTGCAATCAGCGCCCAATAGGTATTAATCCAATCAAGCGTTAACACAATCTTAAAATGTGGCAGAAGCAATACCGGCAGCGGGATCATCATGGTCGCCACAATAACGAAGAATAGTTGTTTCTGAAATCTGAATCGAAATTTTCTGAACACATACCCGATATAGGCGCTACTGAAGATAGTTAGCAATGTGGCAACAGTGGAGACAATGGTGGAGTTGAGCATCATTCTTGAAAAATTTCGCTCAAACCAAATATATTTCAGATACTGCAGACTCCACGCATCTGGCAACAATTTTGGCGGGTAATCGAGTAATTCTTGCGGTGTCTTGAATGCAGATACCACCATCCACATGGTTGGGAACAGCATAATGACTCCACCCGAGAGTAGAATAATCCATCCGGGCCTGAGTATTGACGAGCGCTTCAGGCGTACGTCCACTAGTCCTTCTCCCGACTGCGTATCCAGAACAAAACGATTGTCAATACCATGATCATGGCAAACAACAGCATGGACACCGAAGCTGCATACCCAAACCGTTGATACTCAAACCCAGATTTATTTATGAGCATGACTAAGGACATGGTGGATCGTAACGGTCCACCTACGCCTTCTGTAATGACGTACATGGGCTCAAAGACCTGGAGGCTGTTTATTAACCCGGTGATAATCACAAACCACAAGGCAGGCTTAATTAATGGGATGGTGATATACCGAAATTGTTGTCGCTGAGTAACGCCATCAACTGTAGCGGCTTCGTAATACATTTTCGGAATAGCCTCGATTGCGGCCAACAAAATAATAATTCGAATACCGAGGTATTTCCACAATCCAAAAAGAATAATGGTTGGCATTGACCAGAACGTCGTGGTCGTCCAGCCGATTTCAGGAAATGCTGGAAGCCCCAACGCTTGGGTAAGAAAAAAGAGTCCGTTATTGAGAATCCCATAACGCGGATGAAATATTTCGTCCCATACTACCGCCGCTGCCACGATAGTGAACAGCGTTGGCATGAAGTAGACAAACTTAGCTAGATTTTGAAACACCTGAAGAGACGCAATCGCATTGGCAATGACTAACGCGAGCACAGTGCCAAGCACAACATTTCCAAAAGCAAAGTACAGCGAATTTACCGTCGCCTTCCAGAAGGTGTCATCCTCGAACAAGGCCTCGATGTAGTTCTGAAAACCGACTGCATGGTTATCGGATGCGATCGGGCTATATTCGAAGAAACTGATTCCCATGGTCCAGCCAATCGGCAGTATGAACCAGATTAGAAAAAAAAGGCCAGCCACTAAGGGTGCGCCGATCACGAATAGTCTATTGCGCGTAGATATTTTCATTATGTAATTTCGAGCTGTTCTCTATAAAAATGCACCAGGCATCATCCCCGATGGAGGATAAAAAAGAGATGATGCCTCGCGCACCTAAACCTAGTCTTGTATCATTTTATCGTTGTGACCGTAGTTGCGTTCGATGATATTCCAATCATCTCGTTTTGAAAGCAACACGTTTTGCTTCTTCTCTGATGCCGCAAGTTTCCCATCCAGATCACTCGGGTCGAGTATCACTGCTGTGACCAATTCGAGTTGTTCCTCACGAATGACATTGGGTAGATCATTGATGACGCCGTATTGCCCTACTGGGGCTAATACTGACACAACGGCATTCTCACCTACTTGTGGTGCATCAACCAACGTGTCAACCGGGGGTAGAAAACCATTGAACAGGGCCATATCTTCCAGCACGGTTAGGTCGTTAGCGTAGTTAAAATGCCAGAAATCCCATGCGACGGCCTGTTCTGCTTCCGATGCAAACGGATTAACCACGGCTTCGACTGCAAAGCGAATGTTGCCGTATGCAGGCTCATTTGAACCATCAGGAGTTGGTAAAGCAGAGGCAATCCAGTTCATATCAGCCGCGTTTGCGCTTAGATAGCCAGCTAACCACGAAAAGCCGATGTACATGGCTGATTTCTTAGCGGCAAACCCTTCATGTCGTTCTTCTGCGACTTCTTGATCCAAAATCTTATCCTCGTGTACAACGTCAGAGATGAATTGCAACGCGGCTTTGTATTCTGGATTTTGAACCTGCGCTTTCGTGCCCGTTGCATCAAACAGATAACGACCTTGTTGGTACACAGCGTTTTGAATCCATTCCTGGCCATCAAAGCTCAGTCCGGCTACCGTGATTCTTCCTCGGCTATCCCTCTGTGTCAGCTTAGTTGCGACTGCTCGCAGTTCTGTCCAGGTAGATGGAATATCACTGTCAGACAATCCTGCCGTATCCCACATGTTTTTATTGATAAATAACAGCGGCATCATTGCGCCCATGGGTACTGTATGGATAGAACCACTTTTCGGGCACGCCATCGCGCCTTCTGAAAATCCGATCCAATGCTCATTCAAATGTTGTGGATCGGCGACTGAGGATGGAATCGGCGCCATCAGATTGCCATCGCAGAACTCAGACATCTTCGATGCGTGCATGTGATAAAGCGCTGGACCCTTCCCGGCAGGTACATTGGTGATAAGCGCTGGCCAATATGATGGCCATGGCTGAAGCACAACGTCGATTTCAACGTTTGGGTATTGCGCCATGTAAGCTTCAGCCCACTTACGCTGATACTCGGCACGTTGGCCAGACCATTCCCAATATTCCAGTTTTATGGGTTCGCCATTATTGACTTGATCTTTTTTGACGTACTTTACTCCTGTGGCTTGCATACCTTCATCAGAAAAGGCAGGGCTCGAAAGGAGCATAAATGCGGTTAGGACACTGGCCAACATGCCAGCTCCCCGGTTCAGATGGATTTTCATTGGTTTCTCCGACGTGTGGCATATAGCCGTTATCGTGAGTCCGTCCAGCATCTTCTTGCCAGAGTAGACCACTCGCCAGCGAACTGTAACGATTCGTAGCTATAATAGAAAATGCTTTTTATTCCATTATGTATGCCATTACGGCATACACTGTAAAGCTCTGATAGTTAGACGTATTCGTTAACGATCTTGGAAATTAACTCGCTGAATTGGCTATACACAGCGCTTTTCTCGATCGAACGCCTGGCAATGATACCGGCGCGAAATCGCCTTTCATCCAATGCTAAAGGTATGCGTTTGAGCTTTACGCTCTCGAAGTTTTCGGCGATATTCATACTGAGATAACTCAAGTACGGGCCTTTTCCCATCAACGACATATTGGCAGTATCGCTTTGCACAATGGTTGGCACACGCTTACCGGTTTTTTGAAAGAGCTCATCCAGAACGGTGCTGAGCGATGGCCATTCGTCATCACCAGATTTTTGTGTGCTTTTGTCGTAGCCTAACCACGGGTATTCCGTAAGTTCGTTGTAGCTGATGTTCTTTTTCTTAAACAAAGGATGCTTGATGTGAGCCATGACTCCCAGCTCCATATCCATGAGGTGATGTCGAGATAGATATTCCGGTAACGGTCCTTCAGAGTCGAATCCCCCACAATGTAAATCGGTATGACCCTCCGTTAGTAACCTTACGCCTTCTCCATAACTTGCGGTTCGTATCTGCACTGCTATTGCTGGATGTGATTGCTGAAATTGAGCTACGGCCGAAGGTATGATTGCGTGCATCCAAACGGGACCGGCAGATATTCTCAAATCCCCTGTTCTTCCGGATACCATTGAGGCGATCTCAGACTCTGCCAGCTCATATTCTCTTAGGAGATGCCTCGCTTGCTCTGAGATCTTTACGCCTAACGCTGTTAACCGCACTCCGCTAGGTAAGCGTTCAAAAAGTTGGCCACCGATTTGCTTTTCAAGTTTGACAATAACCCGAGACAATGCAGGCTGAGTTGTGCCGAGAAACACGGCAGCTTCATGGATTTTGCCTGTGTTTACAACCGTTACAAATTTGATTAGATCACTACGTTTATCAAACATATTTTCGAATATCTATGTTAGCTTATTTGTATGCGGTTTCAAGCCGCCATACATTTTTCTGGCTGTGCATTAAACGGTAATAACGCTTCTACTTCATTCAGTGATTGTACTGCTGGCAGGTGTGTTAACACATGCTGTATGTAACTGTGTGGTTCGTGGCCATTGGCTTTCGCCGTTTCCACCAGGCTGTACAGATTTGCGCTTGCGTTCGCTCCATCAACGGACGCTGCGAACAACCAGCTTTTGCGACCCATAAATAAGGGTCGAACGGCGTTTTCACACAGATTGTTATCAATACGTAGTCGGCCATCGGTGGTGTATACCGTCAGTTTTTCCCACTGCTTGTGCAGATAATTCATT
>CALKXZ010000246.1 GCA_938003775.1 uncultured Granulosicoccus sp.
AGGTCGATTCTGAACGGTCCGACAGGTGACTGCCAGCGTAGTCCAATGCCAGCTCCCACACTATATCCGGTGTCGAAGCTATTGAATGCACGACCCGCATCGGAGAATACCGCGGCACTCCAACGATCCAGAAAACGATAACTGTATTCAAGACTGAGTACTTCCAGATAACGACCACCCACGGCCTCACCTTGCGAGTTGACAGGTGATAGGTCACGGAACCGGAAACCGCGTACGCTACGATCGCCTCCGGCAAAGAAGCGTTGGGAAACTGGCACTTGCTGATAGTCGTTTGATCGTATGGCGCCGTATTGTGCCGCGGCAATTAGCGTGTTTCGGTCGGATAGCGCTCTGAGATAGCGGAAACTACCAACGACTTTAAAAAAATCAATAGTGGATAGTGCACGTGTGGAGCCTCCCATGATCTGCAGGCTGGCAGCTTGCCCCCACACAGGGAACGGTGACCCTTTACTGCGACTGCGCGAGTAGCTGACACCGGGCAAAATCAAGTCAGTCGTTTTTTTTGGCGCTGCGCCTGCGGTAAATTCCTCGCGTTCCCAACGGATAAACAGTGATTCTGTCCATTGCGAACGGGTCCGACTGACTCGCTGGAAATTCAAGGTGCTCAGCAAGCTTTCAGTATCGTCAGTGACGTCGTTCTGCAAACCGAATTCGACGCCCCAGTAATTGTATAAGGGTTGGTTGTCGCGTGGTATTCGATAGGCAAAGCTTAGGTCTTGTTTGTCCTGCGAGAGACCCAATTCAGCATCTGCCGAATGTCCTCGTCGATTGATCAGAGGTTTGCCCCAGGTTAATGTTGTTCTGGGACCGGTATCGGTTGCAAACCCGACACCGATAGCCACCTGATTGGCATCTTTACGTGTCATCGCAACCTTGATGGGCACGGTTGTACCATAGCGCCTGTCTTGTAGCGGGGTGACACGAACACTTTTGAAGTATCCGCTGTTCTGCAAATTCTGCGTCAGCTCACCAATCAAACCCGATTCATAGGGGTCATCTATGTCAAATGGTACCCAGCGTTGTAGGAACGACTGACGAAACACGTCTTGTTGGAACAGTATTTCTCCGAATGTGTAGCGCGGGCCGCTGTTGGCGATCAACTTGATATTGGCCGATAGCTGTCGTCGACTGACGCGCACCTCAGATTCTGTAAACGCAAATTGAAAATAGCCCAAGTCCTGTGCCTGATCAATCAGCGCAGCCTTGCTAGCTTCGTAGTCGTCTGAAACGAAAACAGCGCCTTGGGTGATGGGCAGTGTGGACAGTACACGCTGAAAGTTGGGATCATCATCAGCTTCCCCGTTCAGCCCAATGATGATATCGCCGATGCGTACCGGTTCGTTCGGCGTAATGTTGATCGTGATGACCGTATCTTCACCGGTGGTTTTGTCGCTGATCTTTATATCGGCGGCGTAGTAGCCGAGTGCGCTGAGTGCGGTGGATACCTGATCTGTCAAGTTAGACAGATAGCGCTGGTATTTTCGTTTTTCATCAATTGGCGGTGGTTTGCTGACAAACAGCTCCACATTTTCCTTGAGTTCGTCCTGAACACCTGTCACGACCAGCTCAGTGTCCGCCTGCACAGCACCACTCAACAGTAACCATGCTGAAAAGCCTAATACTTTCAGTACCCGCATAGCGCTAAAGCCTGCGATCAGCCGAATCCGCGGACAACTGTGCTCGGTGGCGGTATTTTGTATTGAAGCATGTCTATACACCGCTTCAAATATACACAGGCACAGACGAGAGCCGCCGAATCGCGCGATGCGTCGAAAAATGCACATCCAGTTCGCATTGTCGCTGGGTGAGATGGCTGGATTCTCGGGATCAGTTAATGGCTGAAATCAATGCAAAACCTGTACGGGCATGCCCTGCCGATAATGACGCCTCTCTGTACTGTGAAGCAATCGTCAAAAGTCCGGATTGTGCCGGCTATCGCCACATGCCTCGCGTATCGATTACGACAGATTCGCTTAGCGCCGTTCGATCCAGTTTCCTGAACACATCGTGGTCGACCAGCCCGAGAGCAATGTCAGCGTGTTTCAGCGCATGATCTATTGACACCAACTCGATGGATTCATACGGTTTGAGCGCATCGGGGAGTTCATCAATATTGGGTTCGACGATCAACAGCGTACCCAGATTTTCCTGTGCTAGTTGAAGGACAATCTGCAGGGCAGGACTTTCGCGTAAATCATCGATATTCGCCTTGAACGATAAGCCAAAGCATGCGATGCGTGGTGTCTTGAACCGATCAGCCTTGTCTCGAACTTTTTTAACCACGTGATCGGGTTTGGAATCGTTGACGTCGCGTGCTGTCCTAATCAATCTTGCCAGCTCTGGTGCTGAATCGATGATGAACCACGGATCTATCGCTATGCAGTGCCCGCCAACACCAGGGCCCGGTGTTAGGATGTTGACACGCGGGTGCCGGTTGGCCAATTCAATCAGTTCCCACACGTTCACGTTCAGCGGATCACAGACCAGTGACATTTCATTGGCAAACGCAATGTTGACATCCCGGTAGGCGTTTTCAGTCAGCTTACACAGTTCAGCTGTTCGAGCACTGGTCACCAGGCATTCACCTTTGACAAACAGTTTGTACAAGCTGCAGGCTCGCTCAGCACAGTGACTAGTCATACCGCCAATGACTCGGTCGTTATTCACCAGCTCTTGCAATACTTGGCCGGGTAAAACACGTTCTGGGCAGTAGGCGATTTGTACATCCGCCGCCGCCCCTGCATTTTGTGGAAAACTTAAATCCGGTCTTTGCTCCGCCAGCCATGCGGCCAGTTTTTCGGTAGTGCCCACAGGGCTGGTGGATTCAAGCACGACCAGGTTTCCCTGGGTGAGCACTGGCGCTAATGATAGGGCCGCCGCCTGTATATAGGACAGATCAGGTGTGTGATCATCATTAAACGGCGTGGGCACGGCGACCAGGAATGCATCGGCAGGCTCAGCGGTGGTAGTTGCCCGCAAATTACCGGTGGTGACAACGCTGCGAACGATAATGTCGAGATCTGGCTCGACGATGTGAACAGCCCCTTTGTTGATGGTGTCCACCGCGTGCTGATTAACATCGATCCCCACAACCTGCACGCCACGTGAGGCAATGATGGCGGCGGTAGGTAAGCCTATGTAGCCCAGACCTACCATACCCACTGAATTGATCTTACTGTCCATGTGTCATGACTCTTATTATTTGTTCGCTGGCGGTGCCATCACCGTATGGATTCGTGGATCGGCTCATCGCTTGCCAGGCCGCCGGGTCATCCAACAAAGCGGTAATGCTTGAGACGATTCGTTGTTGGTCTGTGCCGACTAGCGCAACAGTACCGGCGTCCACGGCTTCTGGTCGCTCTGTGGTGTCGCGCATCACCAGTACCGGTTTGCCCAACGATGGTGCCTCTTCCTGAATGCCGCCACTGTCGGTCAATATAATGTGGCTCTGTTTCATCAGGAAGGTGAAAGCCAGGTAGCCTTGTGATGCAATCAGATGGACATTGCTGCATGCTTTCAAATGTCTGTTAACCGGCTCCTGAACGTTTGGGTTCAGATGAACCGGGTAGATAATCTGCACATCATTTCGCTGTGCAATTTGCGCAATCGCCTTGCAGATGTTCTCAAATCCATCACCAAAATTTTCGCGCCGATGCCCGGTGACCAGTATCAGTTTTTTATTGTGTTCAATTGCTGGCAGTGTGTCAGCAATGGAAGCTCGCAATGCCGCATTATCGTCAAGTTTCTGCGATACATCCAACAGCGCATCAATGACAGTATTACCGGTTACCGCTATTTGTTGCTCATCAACACCTTCGCGCAGTAGATTCTGGCGGGACGATTCTGTGGGTGCATAATGACAAGCAGCCAGCGCTCCGGTGAGTTTGCGGTTGCCCTCTTCAGGCCATGGGGAAAGCAGGTTACCCGTCCTCAACCCGGCTTCAACATGATGAACAGGGATCCGATGATAGTAGGCGGCTAATGTGGTCGCAAACGTGGTGTTTGTGTCTCCATGCACTAACACAACATCTGGTCGACTTTTGGCAAACTGTTCTTTCAAGCCAAGCATGACCCCCGTCGTGATGTCGATCAAATCTTGTCCTGCTTTCATAATGCCCAGGTCTATGTCCGGTGTGAGCTCGAACAGTGACATGACCTGGTCGAGCATTTCCCGGTGCTGGCCCGTTGAGCACAAGGTCGTTTCAAATGTGGGGTTTTGCTTGAGGCGTTTGATCAGAGGCGCCATTTTGATCGCCTCCGGGCGCGTACCACAG
The DNA here is from genome assembly GCA_938003775.1 of uncultured Granulosicoccus sp. Taxonomy (GTDB): domain Bacteria; phylum Pseudomonadota; class Gammaproteobacteria; order Granulosicoccales; family Granulosicoccaceae; genus Granulosicoccus. The sequence goes on from CALKXZ010000246.1 coordinate 4,296, forward strand.
ACGACCATTATTTTCTTCACGTTGAAATCCTGAAGTGGAGAGCGTATTGCCTGTTATCGGCGGGACTGATTGGTGCACTGAAAGACTGTTCGTTATAAAAAACAATAAAAGCTAGGTAAATGAAGAGTATATGATTTGTGTCAGGATACTGAGCGTAAAGCCGCAAAATTCTTAATTTGGCTCACAGTCATCCGGAAATTTTGCAGCCCACTCGGCGAAACCGCCATCCAGACTGTAGACCTGGGCGAAACCTTTTTGCGCCAGATAAGCGCCAGCACTCTGACTCATATTACCGTGATAACAACACACCACCAACGGGACGCTGTGGTCGGTGTCATCGATAAAGTCAGGTAGGGCTGCATTGTCCAGATGCCTTGCCTCTGTGATGTGGCTGGCCTTGAAGCTGTCCTCATCGCGGATATCAATGATGTTGACATCTTGGTCGATCATCAACTGCTGGGCATCATCGGCTGAGATGCGAGCGTAGTGGGACATAAATTCTGTGCGGGAGTTTTCAATTGTTCTATTGTACTGCGCTGATACCCTTGTGCGGTTGTAATACCCGTCACAATCTGTGGCAACTTACCCGAAACCGAGCACCGAAACCGTGTACAGCAGCTCATCTCTCATTGCCACGCCTGCAGCGTTCGGCGCACCATTGTTCTCAGCTGTGCTGAAACACACTAGCGACGACTTCATTGTTACTGAAATCCTCGATATCGCGTTCGACGATCGTGGTGAGCATCTGTATCTGCAGATTGAAAAATCCGGTATGAACACTGATGAAATTCTTAAGCTGCTGGAAAGTGTGTACGGGGTATCGTCAACGGACATAGGGGTAGCGGGGCTCAAAGACCGTCACGCTAAAACCACCCAGTGGATCAGCGTTCGTACGGTATTGCCTGCCGAGCACGCTGAGCAGCTATTTGCACAAATTTGTTCCGCTGAAAAGCAGGTGGCAATCCGAAGCAGTGTAAGGCACTCACGTAAACTGCGGCGAGGCGCCCATCGCGGTAACGACTTTGTTGTCACGCTACGATCGGTTGTGCCTGTGTCACTTCAAGCTGCTTCTGGAGCTGGGCTCGATGCGAGTGCAGTTGTCATTGACAATGCCGAAGCCGAAGCCGAAGCCGAAGCCGCAGGTGCAGGTGCAGGTGCAGGTGCAGGTGCAGGTGCAGGTGCAGGTGCAGGTGCGTCAATTGACCTAACGGATGAGCCTGACGGTTTACTCGCAGACGCGGTACAGGCTCGTTTGGACCAGCTTCAGACGCAGGGCTTTCCCAATTACATTGGGCCACAACGCTTTGGCTGGGGCGGGCAGAACCTGGTTCGGGCCAGGCAATGGTTTCGCCAACCACGCAAAAGAGTATCCAGGCAACAACGCAGCTTGTGGTTGTCAGCAGCCAGGAGTGCTGTGTTCAATGCGGTTTGTGCGCAGCGAGTGGTGGCAAACAATTGGCAGGCGTTGCTCGAAGGCGAACCGGCGATGCTGGATGGTAGCCGCAGTTTCTTTGATTCACAGAGCGCCACGGAGCACGAGCGGCGAGATCGCCTGGCCAGTTTTGATATTCACCCCAGTGGGCCCTGGTGGGGGCGTGGCAGGTCGGATACGTACGGTGACTGCGCAGCGTTTGAGAACCGAGTTCTGGCAGCCTATGGTGATGAGTGTGCTGGGCTCGAGAGAGCCGGTCTAGCACAGGAACGACGCGCACTGCGGGCACAGGCGCAGCAGTTATCGTATGAGTGGCGTGCACAATCAACGCTGGTACTTCGATTTCACTTGTTACCGGGCGTATTCGCCACCACACTATTAAGCGAGTTGGGGCTTTGTCATGAGCCTGAGCGCCGGGCAACAAAAGAGTAAATACTAAATGGTGTGGGGAAAACTGCTGGGCGGTGCGTTCGGCTTTATGATTGGTGGTCCGATAGGCGCTGTTCTGGGTGCCGCATTGGGTCATTCGTTTGACAAGGGCATGAACCTGCAATTGGCCCAGGACACGGCGGATGAAGATCTGCCACCTGGGGATGCCGAGCGGATCAAAATGGCGTTTTTCACGGCCACGTTCTCGGTGGTCGGTTACATCGCTAAGGCTGATGGGCGCGTCGATAAGTCTGAAATAGCCTTGGCTGAGGCGCTAATGTCGCAGATGAATCTGGACGCCGAGCTGCGCTCAGCTGCCATCAAACTGTTCGATCAGGGCAAGCAGGATAATTTTGATGCCGAAGCGCTGGTGTTGCAATTCCGGCATGAGTGCCAACGCCGCACCAGCCTGTACAGAATGTTTGTGGAGATTCTGATTCAGGCCGCATTGGCAGATGGGCAAATGTCGCCTGATGAAGAAGTAGCACTGCTTAAAGTCGCAGCAGTACTGGGTTTTTCCGAATACTCATTCAGACAGCTGGAAATGCTGGTGCGCTACAGCATGGGCATGGCCCAGGCAGGTGCTACTGGCAGCGGTGCTGGCCACAGTAGACGCCAAGGGGCTGGTGCCGGTCGTCGTGCACCGCCGCCTTCCGATCAGTTGTCTGTACGAGATGCCTTTAAAGCGCTCGGTGTAGAGCCTAGTGATGACAAGGCAACCGTTAAGCGCGCTTATCGTCGGCTGATGAGTCAGCATCATCCAGACAAGCTGGTGTCCAAAGGTTTACCCGAGGAGATGATTAAGCTTGCGACCGACAAGACGCAACATATTCAAAAAGCGTATGAGCGAGTCAAAGTGAGCAAGGGTTGGTAAAGATCGGTTACCCACGCACTACAGACCCTTACGGATTGGATGCCTGCGCTTGGTTGTGTTGGATCAGGTTAGGCTAAACCTCCATCAGTCGCGGCATCAGTTGCACCAAATTACACGGTTGTGTGCGTATGTCGAGCTGGTGCGATATCAGCTTTTCCCAGGCCATGGCACAGGCACTACTGGAGCCTGGCAGAACGAACAGGTAGGTGGCATTGGCAACTCCAGCAACGGCACGAGACTGCAGTGTCGAGGTTTTTATGTCCTCATAAGAGAGTACCCGGAACATCTCACCGAAGCCCTCGATCTCTTTATCCATGAGTGGCTTGACAGCCTCGGGCGTGCCATCACGACCTGTTATACCGGTACCACCTGTGCTTAATACGACATCGACCTCGGGGTCTGCAATCCAACGCGATACCACAGCGCGAATGGCGTATTTGTCGTCTCGAACAATCGCCTTTTCGTAATGGTGATGCCCGGTACGGGTGAGCGCATCGACCAGCTTCTTGCCGGAAATATCCTCAGCTTCGCCACGTGTGTCGGAAATGGTCAACACAGCGATGTTCAATGGTTTAAATTCAATTGTGCTCATACGCGTAGTTATTCAACGGGGCAGGGCGCCCGCCTGTTAGAATTTCACAATGGCGGAAAGACTGCAAAAAATATTGGCCAATACCGGGCTTGGATCGCGACGCGAACTGGAAACCTGGATCACGGCTGGCGACATTCGAATTAATGGACAAACCGCGAAACTGGGAGATCGGGCTGCGCTTGACGATGACTTAGTGGTCAAAGGCCGTTTTTACAAGGTGGTTAGCGATGATCAGGATCTTCGCCGCGTGCTGGTGTACCACAAACCGCTGGGGGAGGTGACAACCCGCGATGATCCAGAGAAACGTCGAACGGTCTTTGACAGTCTGCCGCGTTTGCATCATGGCCGTTGGATTGCGGTCGGTCGGCTGGATATCAACACACTGGGATTGCTGCTGCTGACCAATGACGGCGAGCTTGCCAATGCGTTAATGCATCCCTCATCTGAGTTCGAACGCCAGTATGCCGTGCGGGTTAACGGCCGGGTAAGTCCAGAGATGATTGAACGACTCTCGACCGGAGTCGAGTTGGACGACGGCCCCGCTAAATTCGAAAGAATTGTTGCGGAGGCTGATTCAGATAATGCTAACCAGTGGTTTCGTGTATCGCTTAAAGAAGGTAGAAACCGCATGGTGCGACGACTGTGGGAGTCACAAGAGGTACAAGTGAGTCGGCTCATTCGTACCCGATTCGGGCCCGTGACGTTGCCACGTTGGCTGGCGCGCGGGAAGATTCAGGAACTACCTGCGAAAGACATCGAAGGCATTGCCAAGGCTGCCAATCTGGAACCACGGCCTGCGCCTAAACTTCGCGTTATTCCCGTTCACCCCCGACACCGCCGTAAGGCGCAGCAGCGACGCCGGAAATGACAGATAACAAAGTGCTATACCGGATCCGTTTTATCAGCCAGGATAAGGTCTATGAGATCTACGCACGTGAGGTGTATCAGGGCGATTTGTACGGCTTTGTGGTTATCGAAGAATTGGTATTTGACAGTAACAAGACGCTGGTAGTCGATCCTGCTGAGGAAAAACTCAAATCCGAATTCGAAGGGGTGACCCAGACAATCATCCCTATGCATGCGATCATCCGTATTGACGAGGTTGAAAAACGCGGCACCGCCAAAGTCGTGGAGCTAGGCAGCAACGTCGCGAAATTTCCGTCACCTATCTACACACCGGGCCAGACACCTGAGGGTTAAACGCGCTAAACTTCGTCCTGCACGAACGGTTGTTGGAGGCAAGGCTCAAAGAGCCGCAGTTATAATCCCGAATGTCAGTTTGGGAGGTAGTAGGTTTGTGACGTACGGAGAGGTGGCCGAGTGGTCGAAGGCGCCAGCCTGGAAAGTTGGTATACGGGGTAACTCGTATCGAGGGTTCGAATCCCTCTCTCTCCGCCATTAACTATGCCTACCTTGCTCGTCATTCTCCGTTACGTTACAAACTGCTGATGTTCCACCAGACTCCATCCTCGTAACCTATCGTCAACCCCACTTCCACGCTAGACTCTTGTCGCGCTGAAGGCATGTAATGGTTATAGGGAGAAGTGCAATGCGACGACTTGTTGAAGCTAAGGGTGTCGTTCACCCAGCATTCAAGTCAGGAATACAACTGATTTCTTTGTTGGTGCTGTTGCTAACAGCAAGCATCGCGCACGCGACAGTATACGAAGACGGTGAAAGTGGTGCGATCGGGTGGCGCATTGTTGATAACAGTCCTGCTGGTGCAACAGTAGTAACGGTTGAAGACCCTATCATTGAAAGCACAGTGGTCCAAATGAATGGGGCTGGCCGACTCAACAGCTTCTTACTTGGTGGTACAAGCGCTGCAAATGGGTGGAACAACACGTCAGAATTCCACATCAATTTTCGCTTACAAAGCACCGAAACGTTCAATCTTTACGTGCGTGTGGATACCAGTGACGGTTGGCGTTACCTCTCCTATACAACCAGCAACAGTGATGCGTTAGCCAATGCATCGGGTCGAACTATTCATCACGGGCTTGGTAGTACGGCCAAAGACGGCACTTGGCGTGTGTTCAGTCGCAATCTGGTACAGGATCTGGCTGATGCGCAGCCGGATAACGAGCTGTTGGCAGTGAATGGTTTTCTGGTGCGCGGCAACGTAAAACTGGATGACGTAACGCTAGCTGAAGCACCGGTTGCACAAACCGTATTGCCAATTGTTAGTAGCGTGGTGAATGCCGATGCACAGGATGGATCCATCCGTGGTTGGCGTATATTCGACAATAGCCCAGCGGGTGCATCAATGTCGGTAGTGGACGATACCGATGTGCATAGCAAAGTCTTCGAACTCAGCGGTGCCGGACGGCAAAATGGCTACCAACTTGGTGGGTTGGATACGGTGGATGGCTGGAACAATCGAGCCGAATTCTATCTGAGCTGGGATATGCAAGCCGGTGAGAATTATCAGCTATTGGTCAGAGTCGAGACTATCAATGGCTGGCGTAACGTGACTTATACGCCCAGTAACAACGATAGCCTGCTGGCGTCCAACGGTCGCAATATTTACTACGGTTTGGGAAGTACAACTCGGGATGGGCAGTGGCGTAGTTTCGGTCGTAATCTGGCTGAGGATATCGCCCAGGGTGAACCCGGCAACGCGCTGCTAGCCGTGCATGGAATGTTGGTGCGCGGGAGTCTGCGACTGGACAATATTCGCCTGTCTGACAACGAGGCGCCAGTTGCCCAAATTGCCGCTAACAATACCGTGGTCAACATTAATGACGCATTGATATTGGATGGTTCAGGCAGCACTGATGATCAAGGAGTCGTCACCTATTCGTGGTTCCAAAGCGATGGGCAGCTGGTCGGTGATACCGCCTCGATAACCGTTCTACCAGAGCAGAGCGGCATGGTAAATTACACGCTTAGAGTGATCGACGGTAGTGGCATCACAGCGCTGGATACGGTTGACATTACCGTCGTGGACAGCCAGCAACCAAGCGTCTATGAAGACGCTGAAGACAGTGTCAATTCGCGCTGGCGAATCTCCGATGCGTCTCCTAATGGCGCGACCGTGACGAACACTCTGGATGAAGTGCGTGATAGCCGCGTGATTGTGTTGAACGGAACGGCTCAGAAAAACGCATTTCTTATCGGCAACTGGAACGCTCGAGGGCGGGGGTGGAACAACCGCCTGCAAACCCATTTGCGCTGGTCCATGAAAACCGATGAACCTTTTACCGTCTATGCACGTGTTGAGACCACGGCGGGTTTTCGTAATCTTATTTATGATCAATATCAGGGTGCCCGCGGCTCAAGCACAAGTTCAAGCCCACGCGTCGGGCTAGGCGCTTCTGCCATGGATGGGCAATGGCATTCCTACTCACGAAATCTACGCGCAGATCTTGCCTTGTTACAGCCTAACAATGCCATCATCGCGGTGCATGGCCTGTTGTTCAGAGGC
>CALKXZ010000247.1 GCA_938003775.1 uncultured Granulosicoccus sp.
GGCGGAAATTGGCCGTGATCCGGTTACGCAGTAGCACTGAATCATTACCACCGGATTATTCGCAGTGCACCTGATCACGTCTGCGAAATAGTCTGGTTTTTTAAAACAGGAACGCCAGATACGCTGGCGTTCTTATCGCCGAACAGAGGAACGCATGAGCAGATTCTGGGTATTTGTTGATAATATCGAAAGCTATTTATGCCGGACATTGCTAGCTATATTTGTCTGCTTGCTTTTTTTACAAGTCATTGTCAGAACTCTGTTTAATTTCTCGTTTTCGTGGGTTGAAGAGTTATCGGTCTACATGTTCGTGTGGTTTGTGTTCTTTGGTGCTAGCTACGCTGCAAAAATGGCTGCGCACAATCGAGTGACGTTCCAATTTAAATTTTTACCAGCTGGTGCAATTAAATACATTGAAGCCTTTGCAGATATCTTCTGGATCGCATTCAATGTCACATTCATCTACCTTTCTATTGATTTCATCTTTAATAAGATGAATAAATTTCAGTCCTCCCAGACCATGGGATTCCACCTAAGCTGGGTTTATATTGTTCTGCCCATTGCCTTTACCCTGATGACCATTCGTGTTCTGCAGGTCAACTACAAGAAAATAATTCTTGGTCAGGACTTGCGCGATCCCGATGCCATTGATCTGGATGCGGTGAAAGCCGAACTAGACGCTAACAAGAGCTGATACAGCCTTAACAGGACTACGGGTCATGGAAAATGAAATCATTCTGATCCTGTTTGGATCTTTTCTCACATTGTTGTTTATTGGTGCACCGATCACGGTCGCGCTGGGTGTCTCGACGCTAATCTCGTTTATTTATCTGGGCGACAATCCCATTAAGTTTGTCCAGATAGCGTTCACCTCAGTCGGTTCTTTTCCGCTGATGGCACTACCGGCCTTTATTCTAGCCGGTGCATTGATGGAAGCAGCAGGACTCTCCAGGCGCTTGATTAACGTAGCCGAGAGTTTTGCCGGACCCTTTACGGGTGGTATGTCAGCGGCAGCGGTCGTTGCTTGCTTATTCTTTGGTGCCATATCAGGCTCCGGCCCAGCAACGACAGCCGCTGTCGGTATGTTGATGATACCGGCCATGATTGAACGCGGTTACGGTAAAGGCTACGCGTCAGCTATCACTGCTTCATCCGGTGGCCTGGGAATCGTTATTCCACCGTCCATCCCGATGATTATCTACGGAATTGCCGCATTAGGTATGCCCCCACCGCCAGCAGCAGTCGAACAATTCGGTGTTTTCCAGACTGTTTCGATCCCTAAGTTGTTTATTGCCGGGTTTATGCCAGCCTTTCTGATTGCCGGTAGTTTACTGGTGATGAATTACATCCTGGCGAAGAAACATAACTATACCGGTACCACTGAAGGCTGGTCGGGCCGGGAAATCTGGTGTGAACTTTATCGTGGTTTTTGGGCATTAATGGCACCGGTGGTCATACTCGGTGGTATCTACTCGGGTTTCTTTACGCCAACAGAGGCTGCCATTGTTGCCATTTTCTACACATTAATAGTGGGTACGTTTATTTACCGTGAAATGAGCTGGCAGAAGCTGTTCACCGCTTTGGAAACAACGACATGGCTAACCGGTCGAGTGTTGTTGATTATGTTTACAGCCACCGTGTTTGGCAGGCTATTGGTGGAGAATCAAATTCCGGCCGTTATCGCTGAGAGTATGTTGTCGTTCACCAGTAACATTTACGTTATCTGGACATTAATTATATTTTTCCTGTTGTTTGTTGGCATGTTCATGGAAACACTGGCGACCATACTTATTCTGGTGCCGGTGATGTTGCCAGTAGCCTATAGCGTGGGAATTGATCCAATACACTTTGGTGTGGTAATGGTCTGCACCTTGGGTATAGGATTTCAGACTCCGCCATTGGGAGAAAACCTGTTCATTGCCTCGGGTATTTCAAAAATTTCTATTGAAGAGATATCCGTTAAAGCGCTCCCCTTTGCGTTTATCAACACCATAGCCATATTCATCATTGCGTTTTTTCCGCAAATATCACTCTGGTTACCCAGATTCTTCGGTTATTAGCCAGAGGACACTATCGAACTGGCGCAGCAGCTAAATTAGACGCCTGCAATCATTGGCAAACAATCCAGTAATCAGATAACACTGTCATGAATACTTCGATCACACACATTCTGTTCGCAACTGATCTGTCCCAGCATTCAACCTATGCGCTGCGTCATGCTGTGAATCTGATGCAAGCCACGGGTGCCAAACTACATGTACTTCATGCGGCTGAACCGATGAGCGACGATGCGCGCATCACGCTACAGATGTTTGTTCAAGATAAGTCGACTCGTGAGAACGTAATGAAAACTCGCACAGCGCAACTAAAGATCGAGTTGACTGAGCGACAGAAAAGGTTTTGGGCGTCGGTACCTACCGAGCAACGAAACGTCCAGGATCAGATAGAATCCATCGAAATTGTTGAAGGTCATCCGGCCGAAGTGATTTTGCGACGTGCTAGAGAATTGAAGTGCGATTTGATTGTACTCGGTGCTCACAACCACGGATTTTCTCAGACATTTCTGGGGACTGTAGCAAAGCGAGTACTTCGCCGTGCATCGATTCCCACACTGGTTGTACCCTACCAGGCCGATGAGTGATACAACGGCCCGTTAATGCTCCAGTGCTGGGGATAAAACTTGCTTGACGGATGAATTCAGAGTTATTCTGCGGATCGGGATAAATTGACTAGAGGATATCCATGAGCTCGATTCGAGTCGCAGTTATTGGTGCGGGTCCGTCTGGACTGGCGCAGCTTCGAGCCTTTCAGGCAGCTGCCAGCAAGGGTGTCGATATTCCTGAAATTGTTTGCTTTGAAAAGCAGGATAACTGGGGCGGTTTGTGGAACTACACGTGGCGAACTGGACTGGATGAGTACGGCGAGCCAGTGCACGGCTCCATGTATCGCTACCTGTGGTCCAACGGACCGAAAGAGGGGCTGGAATTTGCCGACTATTCGTTTGAAGAACACTTCGGTAAGCAAATCGCCTCATACCCACCGCGGGCTGTTTTGTTTGACTACATAGAAGGGCGGGTCAACAAAGCCGGTGTTCGTGACTGGATTCGATTTCGCACACCGGTACGTCAAGTGATCTGGGACGATGCGGCGAATCAGTTTAACGTTAGCGCTCACGACCTTGTTAATGACAATGCCTACACGGAATCCTTCGATCATGTGGTTGTTGCTAATGGTCACTTCTCTACACCGAACGTGCCTGAGTTTGATGGCTTGGATCGATTCAACGGACGCGTACTCCATGCACACGACTTCCGAGATGCCGTTGAGTTTAAGAATAAGCATGTACTGATCATTGGGACCAGCTATTCTGCTGAGGATATTGGTTCGCAATGCTGGAAATACGGTGCTGCCACAATCACTGTGAGTCATAGAACAGCGGCCATGGGTTATGACTGGCCGGACAACTGGACAGAAGTGCCGTTACTCACATCCGTACAGGGCAACACCTGTACCTTTAAAGACGGTACCTCCAGAGACGTGGACTGCATCATCCTGTGTACCGGCTATCAACATCATTTTCCGTTTATGGCTGAAGAGCTGAAGTTGCGCACTGCAAACCGACTTGCCACCGCCGATCTGTATAAGGGTGTCGTATTCTCAGGTAACCCAAGACTATTTTATCTGGGTATGCAGGATCAATGGTATACGTTCAATATGTTCGATGCACAGGCATGGTACGTTCGCGACGTTATCTTGGGCAATATCAAGGTGCCTGATCAGGCGACAATGCTGACTGATGTCAACGCCCGAGTCGCAGCTGAAGACGCGTTGAGCGATGACTATGGCGCTATTGCCTATCAGGGAGATTACGTCAAAGAGTTAATTGCTGATACAGATTATCCAAGCTTTGATGTGGATGGTGCGAACGAAGCGTTCTATCAATGGAAGAAGCATAAAAAAGTGAACATCATGACGTTTCGTGACAACGCCTATAAGTCGGTGATCACAGGCACTATGGCACCTGTGCATCACACCACCTGGAAAGACGCGCTCGATGATTCTATGGCTAGCTACCTGAAAAATTGACCGCACTGCTCATTGGTCTAGTAGCCGCTATTTGCTGGGGCATACACGATCTGCTTGTCAGACGGCTGAGTCAACAAGCTGATACAGCCAGTTGTATGTTGGTTGTGTTGTTTTCAGGGTTGCTCTGCCTGATAGCCTTATCCGTTGTTGTGCAGGTCAGTGCGCAAGCAGTGTGGTTATCGGTCACAGACGTCGATGATTCTTCGGGTACCTTAGTTAATAAAAATAATATAGATGGATGGGCGACGTTTCTGGTGGGTGTGTTGTTCGCCGTTGCTACGTACACACTCTACCGGGCATTTGGTAGCGGTCCTGTTAGACTGGTAGCGCCTATAATTGGCGCGTTTCCAATCGCGACTATGGGTATCTCGGCAATACGAGGCGAGCCTGTCACCGTTTATCAATGGGTGGCTGTGCTACTGGTCATTGCGGGAATCGCACTGGTGTCAGTGCAGCGTGGTATCAAGGAAACCACCTACAATCGAACAAAGGCTATTGTTTGGTCCGTACTGTCGGCCTCAGCCTTTGCTGGCACATTCATGCTAGGACAGTTTCTCAGTGAAACGCAGAATCCGTGGGCTACGTTCCTGCTAACCCGCAGCGCTGCTGTGGTCTGTGTCGTTTTGTTTATGATACTCAGTGGGGGTTTACGCATACCAGCAATTGAGCACTGGGGTACGCTGGCCCTGATGGGTTTGCTCGATGCCGCTGCGTTGTCGCTGGTACTAATAGCAGGCCGACTGCCAGGCGCTGCACTAGCGACGGTAACCACCTCCTTGTTCGGTATGATTACAGTGTTGCTTGCGTGGGTGTTTCTGAAGGAACGAATGGGCAATATTCAATGGGCTGGTGTGATAGTGGCATTTGCAGCTATTGGATTTCTTGCCAGCGCCTAAGCGTATGTCTATGGCTGTTAGGCTGATTGTACTATTGAGAGATCAAGCTATCGTGTAATCGCTCTGATACCTACACATGCGCAATGTCGGCATTAAGTGTTCTTACATAGCTACTTCAGCCAGACGTGTTTATGCTTACGCCTGGCTGAAGTTTGGTACTAAACTACCCGCAGCCTTTATTCACCGCGCTTGGCTTTGCGGTAGGAATGTCCTTCGTGAATAAGCCCTGCTACTAATGCAAACACACACAGGCCGATTGAAATAAATAGCCAGAGTGGTTCTGCACCGCCAGCACCGGTATAAAAAGCGCCTTCAACGCCGTTCCAACTTGCTTCTGCTAAGGGTGAACCCATGAGTTAGTCTCCTTGAAGTTGATTGATTGGCAGCTCAATACCGAGCCGCCATCAACAATTGGTTGATAGTTACTACGCAGGTGTTTGAACCCGTGCACCCGTAGCGCGGCTGGTGACAGCAGGTGCCGAAACCGCGAAGCCTTCGGGATACGCGACTGCCGGTACCTTGGTGATATCCAGGCCTTGAATCTCAGCAGCTTCTGGCACGCGTAATAAGCCGACGATGCGTAGTATTAACGACAACAGGTATCCTGGTACAAATCCACAGGCTGCCATGACGCCCGCACCAATAAGCTGCCCCATGAAGTTAGTTGTGGCAACAGTTCCAGGATCGCCCTGAATAGCCGGGTAGCCAGATGCAAAAATACCGACAGCCAGTACCCCCCAAACACCAACTACACCATGCACAGTAACCGCACCCACAGCGTCGTCAATGCCAAGTTTTTCCAGGAATTTTGCTGAAACAGGTAACAAAGCCCCGCCAACGAAAGCGATTGCAAAGGCCATTGGAGGCCACCACAGGTCCAGTCCTGCTGCACAAGCAATGATGCCTGCCAGCGCGCCTGACATCATCCAGAACGGATCGCGCGTTGTCACCCAGGCACCAATAATGCCACCTGCAAAACCCATGAGAATATTGAACGTCAGTGCCGACAGTGTCATCGGTGTGCCATAGATGGAGGTGAATTCAGTTGCAGACCAAGACCACGCCTCACCGGGATAGATAGCGCAAGCCATTAGGAATCCCCAGAAGCCAGCAATGATTGTCATCAAGCCAACCAGTGTCATCGGCATACTGTGACCGGGAATATGGTTGGAAGTACGGTCGCGATTATACTTACCGATACGTGGCCCGAGATTGATCAATACACCCAGTGCGAAAAAGCCTGCCACCATGTGCACAACACCCGCTGCACCAAAATCATGGTAGCCATACTTGGTAACCAGCCAACCGTCGGCGTGCCAGCCCCAGGCTGCAGCAAAGACCCAAGCGAACGCGCCCAGTGCTATGGCCAGTATGATAAAGGCGAATAGCTTGATGCGTTCAATAACTGCCCCGGACATGATTGATGCTGTGGTGGCAGCGAACAAGGTAAACGCACCCCAGAAAACACCGGTTGCATTATCAGCAAGATTGGGCCCCATGACTTCACCCATAGGGTTGGCAGCAGCCACCGCGTAGTCCCAACCTGAAATTTCAAACGGTCCTGGTGACATATCGATGCCATTCGGAAATGCCCAATAGATGAACCATCCGGCGTAGTAGAAGGTTGGCACAAGAAACGCAAAGGCTAATATGTTTTTGATGCCCGACGCGAGTACGTTCTTCTGGCGAGATGCACCCATCTCGTATGCCAGAAAGCCTACGTGAATAAGCACCATTATCGGAATGGTCAAGTAATAATAGGTTTCAGCGGCCATCGTATTCCCAACGGCATTCGCCTGGGTCAACGAGGCTAGCTCCGCCGTTAATCGGGCAATTTCTTCTTCCACGTGCACACTCCTACTGGTTGATACTATTGAATGTTCTCGCAACATATGCTGCGAGGTACGACTACTTCAAAGCTCAATTCAAATTCTGACCATACACACTGGATCTTCATGTTGACCCAGTCTGTTTTTTTTGTTTTTTACGCTAGCAATCCAGTGTGTTTTCTCGCTCCCACTCAGTCAGGGTTTGTGAAAACTTATTCCAGTCGTTTCGCTTCAACTTGCAATATGCTTCACTGAACTCGCTACCCAACGCGGTACATAACACGCGGTCTTTTTCGTAGTGTCGGATAGCATCGAGCAAGTTCAGTGGCAGTTTTTTCGCATCCGCAACTCGGTGACCTTCGCTATACATATCTATATCCAGGCGCTCTCCCGGCGTTAGAGCATTGTCAACGCCATCCATACCCGCTGCCAGAATAACGGCCATCAGTAGATACGGGTTAGCAGCACCATCAGGCAGTCGCAGTTCGATGCGCCCATCGTCTGGAATGCGAATCATGTGAGTACGGTTGTTACCACCAAACGTAATAGAGCTCGGTGACCAGGTTGCCCCTGACAGAGTGGGTGGTGCATTGATACGCTTATAGGAATTAACCGTGGGATTGGTGATTGCAGCCAGTGCCTCGCCGTGCTGGAGCAACCCACCAATAAAGTGATACGCCTCGCCAGATAGTCCAAGTTCACCTTTATCATCACTAAAGCGATTGGTCTTTCCATCGTTGCTCCAGATGGAAACGTGCACATGACAACCATTGCCAGTTAGGTGTGAGAAAGGCTTAGGCATAAAGGTTGCGCGCAACCCATGATTCTCAGCGATGGACTTGACCATGAACTTGAAAAAAGCCAGCTGATCTGCTGTAGTCAGTGCGTCGGCGAAATCCCAATTGATTTCGAACTGGCCGTTGGCGTCTTCGTGATCGTTTTGATAAGGACCCCAACCCAGTTGTGTCATGGTGTCGCAGATGTCCGCGATCACATCGTAGCGGCGCATGACGGCTGATTGGTCATAGCAGGGTTTTTCTTGCGTATCCCGATCATCGGATAGGGAATTGCCGTCTGCAGATATAAGATGGAATTCTGGTTCAACTCCCGACTTCATTAACATGCCTTTGTCGGCAGAGGTACGCATCAGGCGTTTTAAAACATTTCGTGGCGCTTGCTCAACGGGTTTACCGTCCATCCAGCAATCGCCAGCTACCCATGCCACGTCTGGTTTCCACGGCAGCTGAATGACAGTAGCCGGGTCTGGTTTAACAAACATATCCGGATGCGCGGGCGTGAAGTTCAACCAAGCTGCAAAGCCTGCGAAGCCAGCACCGCTTTTCTGCATACCTGCAACAGCCGCTGCCGGAACCAACTTGGCACGTTGAGTGCCGAACAGATCCGTAAAGTTAAACAGGAAGTACTTGACGTTCCGTTCTTTGGCGTACTGTGCCAGATCCAGTGTCATCGTATGCAGTACCTCCCCATAACAAGGTATGTCCGTAGCAGATTCGCGCGCACTATCCTAACCAGTTGCGTGGGTAAATTACAATGGTTGATTGCCAGGTACCCATGATGTGCCCGCTAATGGCACACCGGCCATCGCAGCGGCTTCCACTGTCAGAGCGCAAAGATCTTGCGGTTCTAGGTTATGAACATGGCTCTTACCGCAGGCACGTGCGATGGTTTGTGCCTCCAGTGTCATAACCTTGAGATAGTTGGTCAGACGCTTGCCTGCGACTATCGGATCAAGTCGACTGGCCAGTTCAGGGTCTTGCGTGGTAATACCGGCAGGATCTTGCCCCAAATGCCAAGCATCATAAGCACCAGCCGTGGTGCCAAGCTTGTTGTATTCCGATTCCCAGCGCGGGTCATTGTCGCCGAGTGCGATTAACGCCGCAGTACCGATTGAAACGGCATCGGCACCTAATGCCATGGCTTTTGCGACATCTGCACCATTGCGCACACCACCAGAGACAATCAGTTGAACTTTTCGTTGCATATCCATTTCCTGCAGTGCTTGCACAGCCGGACGAATACAAGCCAGTGTTGGCATACCGACATGTTCAATGAACACGGTCTGTGTCGCTGCCGTGCCACCTTGCATGCCATCAAGTACAACCACATCTGCCCCAGACTTCACAGCCAGAGCTGTATCGTAGTAGGGGCGTGAACCACCGATTTTCACAAAGATCGGTTTTTCCCAGTTGGTAATTTCACGCAGCTCAAGTATTTTGATTTCAAGGTCATCCGGCCCGGTCCAGTCAGGATGCCGGCAGGCGGAACGTTGATCGATACCTTGTGGTAACGAACGCATTGCAGCAACTCGGTCATTGATTTTCTGTCCCAGCAACATACCACCACCGCCGGGTTTTGCACCTTGCCCAACTACAATTTCTATCGCATCTGCTTTGCGTAAATCCACCGGGTTCATGCCGTAACGAGAAGGCAGGTACTGGTAGACCAGTAACTCTGAATGGTCACGCTCTTCAGCAGTCATGCCGCCATCGCCCGTGGTGGTTGATGTGCCAGCCGCGTTTGCACCACGCCCCAGGGCTTCCTTGGCTTGTCCGGATAAGGAGCCAAAGCTCATTCCTGCAATGGTTATTGGAATTTTTAGTTGCAATGGATTGGCTGCGTGCCGGTCGCCCAGAATAACATCGGTACCACAGCTTTCCCGATAGCCTTCCAACGGATAACGCGACATAGATGCACCCAGAAACAGTAGATCGTCAAAGTGTGGCAGTGAACGCTTGGCACCAGCGCCGCGAATATCATAGATACCGGTGCTGGCTGCACGGCGAATTTCCGAAAGGGTGTGTTGGTCAAACGTTTCGGATGCGCGGGGAGAAACTCTGGGTATGTTGTCATCCATTGTGATGATTTGTGACTATTTAAACTTCGTGGAAGAGGAGTCGCGTGGCTTGTTTATCCATTGCCAATTCGTGTGGTTTATCACTTGAGATGGTTCTTGAGATAGTGTTCGTCATTGAAGTCACATTGTCGTTGGTTGTCAGTAAGCATCAGCGTGGTCAATATCAAAGTTGTACAGCTTACGCGCCGAACCGTAGCGTCTGAATGTACTTGCGTCTTTGTTAATTTCTGCCCGTTCAAGCAAGGCCGCCAGTTGCTCTATGTGCTCGGTTTTCATTGGTTTTTCAATGCAGTCAGCCCCCAAGCTCTCAACGCTGCCCGCGACGTATAACCGCGCTTCGTAAATTGAATCGCCCAGTGCTTCACCGGCATCGCCACAAATAACCAAGTTGCCCGATTGCGCCATGAATCCTGTCATATGTCCAACTGAACCACCGACGACAATGTCTACACCTTTCATCGAAATACCGCAACGAGACGATGCATCGCCTTCAATGATCAGCAGCCCACCGTGTGCGGTTGCACCGGCGGATTGACTGGCGTTGCCTTTGATACGGATAAGACCGCTCATCATGTTCTCGCCAACACCAACGCCAGCATGACCCTGAACGGTAATGTGCGCTTCGGCATTCATACCGCCGCAGTAGAAACCGACGTGACCATCAATAGTGATCGTCAGCGGCGTGTGCAGGCCGCAGGCAATCGCGTGTTGTCCCAACGGATTGGTAATAAGCCAGTCTCGTTCATTGGTTTGTGGATCCAGAGAATGCAACTGAGAGTTTATGGTGCGTAAGCCAACTGCCTGAAGGTCCAGCGTATTCATACACGCACGTTGTCCGTTGCTAAAAAGTGAATGATAAGCTTGCGCGCATGTTTACAACGGCCTGCGTAAATCATCAAGCAACCGCTGCAGATCCGTGTAATTGCTGACGTCCCCAGCTATAAACGGTAGCCGGTTTAGGTTCCCAGATTGAGGCCTGATTGGCTCCAGGTAACTTGGCGATGGAACGATATTCGGTCGCCATGGCTACCCAGTCATCGGTCTCGGCCAGTACCGCATGTTTACACGCAATAGGGTCTCGGACAACGGCGAAGCCGTCGCTGGTACCGATGCAAAAAGTGAAAAATCCGTCCAGATCATTCAGAGCCTGTTCCAGCGCATTTTTCAAAGAGATACCTTGTCGAAGCTTCCAGGTTAGGTATGCTGCAGCTACTTCTGTGTCGTTCTCGCTATCAAATTCCACGCCACGGCGTTTGAGCGTCTCGCGCAGTCGATTGTGATTGGACAGTGACCCGTTGTGGACCAGGCATAGATCAGCGCCGGTTGCAAACGGGTGTGATCCGGCTGTTGTCACCGCACTTTCAGTGGCCATTCGCGTGTGGCCAATCATGTGCTGACCGTTGGCGTTCTCCAAATCGAAACGGCTGAATACATCTTTGGGTAAACCCGTTTCTTTGAATATCTCGATACTGTTTCCACTACCAACGATGCGTACGTTCGGGTAACTGGCTCTTAACCAACGACGCGTCTCCTGTTCATCGGCCATGCTGACCAGGATTGCGTGAGTGGCATGCTGCTCAAATCGTGAGGGTGCTTGCAGAGCGTTGGAAAGCGCCTCATTAAGCGCATACCAATCAAATTGTTCATCGTCATGAGCCAGTGAAAATTTGGTTTCGTTAGCGCTGACAGGATTGCGGTAGATGGCGACCCC
>CALKXZ010000248.1 GCA_938003775.1 uncultured Granulosicoccus sp.
AGGAGACAGCCCCCTTGAATAACTTTCAAGTTATTTGAGGGGGTTTTTTACTGACCATCAAGTAATGTGATCAGGAGGGGAGAGATTCTCTGCAGATAATCTGCTCGCTCTGATTGGTTTAAATGCGATTTGTAGCAAGTAGATCCCAAGTTCTTCTAATCGTGCTAGCACACAGCTCAGAACCGGACGGGACCGGCACTAATCAATTCACGGCCGCTGTCAGTGTCGGTGTACTGTGCAAAATTCTCGACAAACAACGCCGCCAGCTTGTTTGCCTCTACCTGCCATTGATCCGCATCGTCATACGTTTTTCTAGGATCAAGCAAGTCGGCATCAACACCCGATAGCCGAACCGGTACGCGCAGATTGAATGTTGGAATGATAGTGGTGTCACCACCGTCTATCGAGCCATCCAATATGGCATCAATGATGGCGCGCGTCGTGTGTATAGAAATTCGATTACCGGTGCCATTCCACCCGGTATTAACCAGGTAGGCAGTTGCCCCCGACTGGCGCATACGTTTCCCCAGTTCATCAGCATACTTAGTAGGGTGCAGACTCAAAAACGCTTTACCAAAACACGCTGAAAATGTCGGCTGCGGGCTGGTAATACCCAATTCAGTACCAGCCAGCTTAGCGGTAAAGCCCGACAAGAAGTGATAGCGGGTTTGTTCCGGAGTCAGCAGTGACACCGCTGGCAAAACCCCAAACGCATCGGCTGTTAAGAAGATAACCTTGTTAGCGTGTCCACCACGTGACACAGGTTTAACGATGTTTTCGATATGGTGGATGGGATAGGACACACGAGCGTTTTCTGTTTTACTGCCATCATCAAAATCAACAGACCCATCGTTACGTACTACAACATTTTCAAGCAGTGCGTCGCGCCGTATAGCACCATAAATGTCAGGCTCTGCAGTCGCGCTCAAACGAATGGTTTTAGCATAACACCCACCTTCGTAGTTAAACACACCCTCATCGTCCCAACCATGCTCGTCATCGCCTATGAGTTTTCTTTTAGGGTCGGTTGATAGGGTCGTTTTACCCGTGCCGGACAAGCCAAAAAATACGGCCGTGTCACCCGCGTCACCCACGTTCGCAGAACAGTGCATGGATGCAATACCTTGCAATGGCAGCAGAAAATTCATATAGGAAAACAGTCCTTTTTTCATTTCACCGCCGTACCAGGTACCACCGATAAGCTGAATTTTTTCTGAGAAATTGAACGCAACAAAATTCTCAGAATTCAACCCTTGCTGCTGCCACTTATCGTTAACAACAGAGGCAGCATTCATCACAATAAAATCGGGCTCGAAGCTGGCAAGCTCGGCCAATGACGGACGAATGAACATGTTCGTTACAAAGTGTGCTTGCCAAGCCACTTCAGTAATAAAGCGAACACTGAGTCGACTGTTTTCATTAGCGCCGCAGAAGGCGTCAACAACAAACAGTCGCTTATCGCTGAGATGCTGTGCTACCAGTGACTTTAGATCGGCCCAGACAGCCTCTGACAGGGGTTTATTGTCATTGGCCCCCTGATCTGCCCACCAGAGTGTGTCACGGGTCAACGCATCTTCCACAATGTACTTGTCTTTTGGGCTACGGCCGGTAAATGCACCCGTGTCAACAGCAACAGCGCCATGCTTAGTTACGGTGCCACGTTCCAACGCCTGTAAGTCATCAGCAGTTTCGTACTCAAACAATTGCTGGTAAGACGGGTTGTAGACAATCTCACTGGCAGCCGCGATGCCATAGAGCCCAAGATCAAGACCTGGTGTTATTGCACGAGCCGTCTGGTTCATCGATCACTCCGAAATCATTCAATACTGGATAGGACTGAGCGCCTGTGCGATAAAAAGGGAGACACGCAGGCTCTCAGCGCCGCTTAGTTGATCACTGTAGCGGCTTCGAGGCGACGAACTATACTGTAGCCAGCCAAACTCTGACACCGTTGAGTTCAAAAAATATTGCGTAAAAACAGTGACTTGAATGACTAAAACTGGAATTCTGTAGTTTAGCTACGATGCTTCTGTGGGTGATAGGTGGGCTGACCTGCCGATGCTACAAGGGCTACAGCTCGGCAGCTGAATTCAATGCATGCGCACCGGCAGCCGCGGTCACAGCGGGGAAATTATTTTCGGTAATTTCGGTTCATCGCCAAAATTGCAATGAACCTCACAAGCTCACGCCCGTATTTAAAGCAAATAGAACCTTCCGTTACCGTCGCAAGCGTCGGTAACCGAGCGACAGTAAGCTCAACAGCAACAGTATCGGCAGAACACTCACGGCGTTGCCCGGTGAGCTGCCGGACAGTGCACCAGCAGAATAGGTGCTGACTGAACAGCCTGCCCCACCCGACAATCCGGTTTCAACACGCGGTGGATTTTGTGTCGAACCACCCGGTACGGGAGTCGTACCCGGGTCAGCAGGTTCACTGCCATTAGCATCGTCATCTTGAAAGTCTGGAACGCCATCGTCGTCGACATCAATCAGACCACCGTCTGTTACCTGTGCATTACTGCCATCAACGATGCCATCCTGATCGGTATCCTGACTACTATCAACACGGCCATTACCATCTGTATCAGCGCCACCAGTTTCAAGAAGATCGCTGACTCCATCGCCATCGCTATCCAGATCACGAAAGTCGCGAATGCCGTCCTCATCACTGTCGGCGATGGCAAAGATAGGCACGTTGGAATCCACCATCGTCTCGGCCACATTGACCAGTCCGTTCGCACCGATCAGCGCTGAAGCGTCGACCTGCCCATCATTGTCCGCATCTATCAACGCAACGTTCAGCACACCACTGTTCGCCTCGCGAATATCGGGCACGCCATCGTTATCACTGTCTCTATCCAAGTAATCCGGGATACCATCACCATCGGTATCCACTGGCGTCAAGTCGCCTGTTTCCGGTGAGCCCGACGCCACTGAGTCACGGCCAGATTCTATAGCATCAGGGATAGTGTCGTTGTCCGCATCAAGGTCATCGCGATCAAGCACGCCATCACCGTCTGAATCAGCCGCTCCTTCAAGAATGTCACTGATGCCGTCGCGGTCAGCATCGCCCGTGACAGCATCTTGATCCAGTGTTCCATCATTGTTGGAATCCAGATCCTGATAATCAGGCATCCCGTCGTTGTCCGTATCCGAGGGTGACCGTGGGTTACTGCCTGCTTCTATAAAATCCGGAATGGAATCGCCGTCTGAGTCCACGTCAAGGTAGTCGGGGATGCTATCGCCATCCGTATCGACCAACAGGCCTTCAATCAAATCCGGGATGCCATCATTGTCGTTATCATCGTCAGTGATGTTAGGTTCCTCGTCTCCATCGGTGTCCAGCAATATGTCCAGTGAATAGTCTTCAATTTCACCGTCAATTGCCGGGCCTTGAGCATCACCGGCGCTCAACGGACCTGATGTGATCCGAAACCGTGCGTAGCTAGTACCGGCAAACTCGGTCGAAATATCGCTCAGATCGGGCCACAGTAGTTTGAATTTTGCATTGTCGGTGCCTGCGGGTACAACGGCTGTCGAAAACTCGTCCGCATCGAATTGACCATTACCATCAAAATCCACCCAACCAGCCAGTGTGGCATCTGCACCCGTGTTATTAGTTGCAAAGACGTTGGTATCGTAAGACTTGCCGTTTTGCACAAGGACCGGAAAAGCGAATACACCACCTTCATCATCCAAGCCATCAGAGTCATCGCCCAGAGCGCTCTCACCGGCCACAGGCTGATTGTCATCAGGTTCTACATCGCCCAGATAGGGGCTGCCTGGTACCACTGTGTGGGTGGCCTGTCCATAGCTGGCTGGCGCATCACCCGTATCGACAGCCATTGCGCTGTGCGATCCAAACGCTATAGCCGAACAGATCAGTAGTCGACAAACGGATAACATAGGTACTGCCTCGTGAAGTAGCCTGAGTCTCACCAACATAGTCCGATCACTACTCCACAATAGAGAATTCAACACGACGATTAGACAGTCGTCCTTGCGCTGTAAGATTACTGGTACGGGGTTTGGATTCACCAAACGCTTGTGGTTTTAGTCGAGCACCTGAGATTCCCTGGTCAACCAGGTAACGCGCAACAGCAATTGCGCGTCGCTTTGATAATTGCAGATTATCAGCTGCATTACCCAGGTTGTCGGTGTGCGCTTCTACAGTGACACGAACATCTGGATACGCTTTCAAGGTATCAGCCACACTCTCAAGCACACTGGTTGCACTCGCGGTTAATGTATCCAGACCCGGTTCAAACGTGACGCCTTCAATAACGCCTCCGAAAAAGTCACAACCCACGTCATCAACCGGAATACCTGGCCCTGTATTCGGGCACTGATCGGCTTCAGCCAATACACCGTCTGCATCGGAGTCGGGTGCAGGTTCAGGCGTGACCAAAGGCACAGCAGGTGTTGTCTCAGCAACTGCCACATCAGGATCGACAGGTTTTGCATCGTCCGCCAATGCATCTTTGGCATCCTCAGCGGCCGGCGCATCGATAGCTGGCGCTGATACGGCTGGCTGTTCTGCGTTACGCGCACGAGCTGTCGAGTTGCGTTCTCCAAATCGGTACACCACACCCAACTGGGCATACTTTGCATCGGTTTCATGAGCCACTAGCTCTGCGCGCAAACCCAAGCCATTGTCTAAGCCATATTCAAGGCCTAACCCGGCTAGCAGATGTACATCATTAACACGTTCGAACTCCACAACCTCAGCATCGTTATCCATCACACCCACGCCAAGCCTGCCAAACACTGCAAAGCCTTCGCGCCGCGCTCGGCTACGCACATCATTGAGTCCGTACACAATGCCGCTAACACCGGCTACCCGATAACTGATCTCACCGGCCGGAGCGAGTGTCGCTTCGCCCAAATCGGCTACATGCCCTTCAACGCTGAAACGACTATTGATGTCGTAACCTAATGTTAGTGAAGCACCGCCACTCATGTCGTCTTCAACAGATGTACCCACAACACTGTCTGTATCCGGGTCGACCCGACTGGCCAGAACACCAATACCGGCGTACACACGATTGTCAAAATTACGATCAGCAGCAGCAGTATCCAGAACGCCACAGCCCGACAAAGCAGCGGTGCTGGAGATCACCATGGCTGTGGCCAAACGTCGTTGTCTGAAACGCATTCCCAATACGAAAATAGAACTGCCGAGCAGCATGACCAGCAACGGGTCAACCTGGGTAGCAGAATTAACGGTTGAAATACTGCAGCCAAAGCCTGAGCCGCCCAAGCCTGTTTCGATTTGTCCGCTTAACGCTGAACCCTGTTCGACATCCGGCACACCGTTACTGTCTGAATCCGGCAATGTCACAGGTACACCCTGGGACAAGCTGCCCGAATCGTCGTCTAACGGACCAGCAAAACCATCTCCATCAACATCTGGATCCTGATTGTCGACAACACCATCGTTATCGGTGTCATTACCTGTTACGAAATCTGCATCGAAAGCATCATCGATACTGTCATTGTCCAGATCGCTACCACCGGTTACATCGGCATCATTTCGATCGGGAATGCCATCACCATCGGTATCGGTGAGAAGATCGTTCTGACTGTCATTATTAATATCCGCACCGCCAGCCTCCTGCAAATCACTGAGGCCGTCACCGTCGCTGTCCAGGTCCGCCGAATTAGGCATACCATCGCCATCGGTATCGGTCAGAGCAGCAAGCTGAGCCGCTATGTTGTCATCCAGACCATCACCGTTAGCATCGATAAAATTGTCCACGCGGCCATCGTTGTTCTGATCAAGACCAAGACCATAATTTTCGACTAGATCGGATAGTCCATCCTGATCACTGTCCAGGTCACGAATGTCCGGCACACGATCGTGGTCAGTATCGCGCAACAACGCCATAGTGCCAGACAGCGAATCATCGGCACCATCGCCGTTAGCATCCGTTATGTTATCGATTTGTCCGTCCAGATTGGCGTCGGCAAATCCTGCTTCCTGAACATCCATCAAACCATCATTGTCAGAGTCCAGGTCTAGCAGATCTGGGACAGCGTCCTGGTCGGTGTCGATGACAGACTCACTCGAACCGCTTGCCAGACCGAACGCATCTACTGTTGCTGACGCTGCCAGTCTGCCACTTGTCGCTATCGCGCTACGCCCGGCTTCCAGCGCGTCATAGGAACCATCGTTGTCGCTATCAAGATCAAGATAATTGGGCACGCCATCACCATCGGTATCGGCGCGCGACTCGCGACGATCAAAGATGCCGTCATTATCACTGTCGCGATCGAGTCGATCAGGTACACCATCGCTGTCACTGTCCCCATTTCCTTCGACTAAATCTGAGATACCGTCACCGTCATCATCCAAATCGATATCGTCAGTCCGACCATCACCATCATGATCAGCTGTCTGGGACGGTGTCTCCGGTGGGCTTACAGGAGGTTGACTACCGTTGGAGAATTGCACTGAAGCATCTTGAAAGTCAGGCGTGCCGTCGCCGTTGGTATCAACCGGGCGTAGCGGATCGGGACCCACTTCTACCGCATCAGCAACGCCATCGTTGTCGGAATCTCTTTCGCGATAGTCGGCAGCGCCATCGTTGTCCGAGTCGATTGGGTTAGGCGAGCCACCGATATTTTCCACTCGATCAGGAATAGTGTCGGCATCAGAGTCTGTATCACGGTAGTCAGGCTGACCATCGCCGTCGGTATCAAAACGCGGCAACGCGCTAGCCTGAATAGCATCGTCAACGCCTTTGGTATCAACATCCACAAAGCCATCAATCCGCCCGTCAGCATCGGTGTCTACACCGCCAGCTTCTACCAGGTCAACAATGCCGTCATTATCGCTATCCACATCCATGTAGTCAGGTGTACCGTCGCTATCCGTGTCAAACAATGGTTGATCAATAGCACCAGAGTCCGCACTGGTTTCAATAACATCAGCGATACCGTTAGTGCCAACGGTCAATCGGATATCGATAGCGCCGATACCCACTGGATCAAGTGTGGCTATGGTTGCAGCATCAAGTCGGCCTTCGTACAGATCAAGAATACCGTCGTTATCGCTGTCTAGATCATTTCCATCGGGTGTGCCATCACCATCGCTGTCCCGCGAATTGGCATCGGCGACGCCATTTCCGTCAGCATCGATAATACCTTCCTGGCTATCCAGTATGGAGTCGTTGTCATCATCCAGATCGTCCTGATTAGCAATACCATCGCCATCGCGATCTGGGCGTCTATCTGGTGGATTTTGACCACCACCGTTGTTAGAACCGGCACCGTCATTACCGGTATTGCCACCGGCGTTACCACCGGTGCTGCCACCAGTGCCGTTACCCGAGGTATCAGGTTGCGAATCGCTGTCCTGAAAATCGGGTCTGCCGTCTCCATCGGTATCAATGGGTGACTGTACGTTTGCCCCTGCTTCCTGACGATCTCCAACACCGTCGCCATCACTGTCAGACTCACGATAATCAGCCGCCCCGTCACCATCGGTGTCTGTTGGGAAGCTGGGATTGCCGCCTGCTTCGACGCTGTCTGGCAATGTATCGGCATCCGAGTCAAGATCTCGAAAATCGAGCACACCATCGCCGTCGGTATCAAAGATCGGCAGGGCCAAGGCTTGTACGGTATCGTCAACACCCTTGCCATCAGCATCAAAAAAACCATCCAGTCGACCGTCTGTGTCTAGATCGGTACCCCCTGCCTCGACAATGTCAAAGATACCGTCGTTATCACTATCGGTATCACGGAAGTCCGGGATACCGTCTTGATCCGTGTCGGGTAGATCGAATTGCGACTGTCCGGAATCAGGGCTGGTCTCAATGGTGTCTGCCAGGCCGTTATTGCCCACAGCAATGCTGATATCGATCGCACCGTTGGGAATGCGGTCCAGTGCTTTGACAGCATCACGATCCAAGCGCGCTTCTAGGTTATCCAGTATGCCGTCGTTGTCGCTGTCCAGATCCAGCAAATCCGGCGTGCCATCGCCGTCAGTGTCTGTGGAGTTATTGTCAGCGAAACCATCGCCATCGTTATCCACACCACCTTCAAGCG
>CALKXZ010000249.1 GCA_938003775.1 uncultured Granulosicoccus sp.
CCATCAATGTGGTATCAAGTGCAGCCTCTAGACTGGAGATACGCACTGATATATTGGGTTGTGTTGTGTTTAGGCGCTGCGCGGCTTGGCGAAAACTACCCAAGTCTGCGACCCATATAAACGCTTCAAGTTGTTTTAAATTGAGGTTCAATAGCTCGGAACTCTGGTAGTGTCTGCCTGTGACAGGCTCACCCTTTTCACTAAGTATTGCCTGGCTCACAGAGCAATGCCAGGTCACAATTTGGCATGCGAAAACTGGTGATAGTGGTGAATATCATTCGGGTGCGCCTACAATAGCAGACCAATACACGACCAAATTGTATTGTACTGTATCGTGAGCGTCGAGTGAGTAGCGGTGTTGAGTCAATAGGCGCTAACCTTGGGGGCCGCCGTTGTATCGCCCAATTGCACAGCCCAATTGCACAGAGTGGGTAGCTGCACAGTTTAGTTAGGATAATTTAAAGAGTCCAGAATGAACAAAGACACATCACAAGTACCTGCGAGAAAATCCTATGACGTCATTATTGTGGGCGGCGCCATGCTGGGTTCGTCAGTGGCTTGGTTCACGGCGAACAACCCCGATTTTGATGGATCGATACTGGTTGTGGAGAAAGATCCAACCTATGAGTTCACCTCAACAGCGCATACCAACAGTTGTATGCGCCAACAGTTTTCGAATGAAATAAACATACGCGTGTCTCAGTTTGCTGCAGAGTTTGTGAAAAATTTTCGCCAGTTTATGGGCAATGATGAGCGTGTTCCAGATGTGCCTTTGCAAAGTTACGGCTATATGTATCTGGCGGACAATGCAGACTTTGCCGATGTGCTTGCACAAAGTCAGAAAATGCAGGAGGCCCTGGG
This sequence comes from uncultured Granulosicoccus sp., assembly GCA_938003775.1. GTDB lineage: Bacteria > Pseudomonadota > Gammaproteobacteria > Granulosicoccales > Granulosicoccaceae > Granulosicoccus. The sequence goes on from CALKXZ010000249.1 coordinate 862, forward strand.
TGCAGGTACTCGGCACATGACAGCGGAACAAATTAAGCAAGATTACCCATTCTATTACCTGGATGACATTGTTGCAGCTAATCACAATCTCATTGACGAAGGGTATTTTGATGGTAATACCCTGTTTGACTGGTGGCGACGTTCGGCGCGCGAAAAAGGCGTTGAATACGTAACCAATGAGGTGGTGTCCATGTCGCTGAATGCGCAGGGTACGCAGGTTGAACACGTTACGTTAAACTCTGGCGAATCGATTGCTTGCGGTACAGTGGTTAATGCCTCCGGCCCGCGTGCCGTATTGACATCGCGCATGGCGGGTATTGAAATTCCGGTGGAACCGCGTAAGCGCTACACCTTTATCTTTGATGCTGAGCAGCCGCTGGATCGAGATTTGCCACTCACGATTGATCCATCTGGCGTGCACATGCGCACAGATGGCCAATATTACTTGGCGGGTTGCCCACCTGATGAAGACCCAGCCGTGGATTACATGGATTTTGTGGCTGATCACAGTCTTTGGGAGGAGAAGGTGTGGCCCATTATTGCCACACGTATTCCTCAATTCGAAGCGATCAAATTGACCAATACTTGGGTGGGTCACTATGCGTTTAATGTATTTGATCAAAATGCCATCATTGGACCGCATACGAGGGTGAAAAATTTTATTTTTGTCAATGGTTTTTCTGGTCATGGCTTCCAGCAATCACCGGCCATGGGGCGTGGAGTTTCTGAATTAATTGCCTATGGAGAGTATCGCGAGTTGGATCTTAAGCCGTTTGGCTATGAGCGCATAGAACTGGGTGAAAAATTTCCGGAAACAGCTGTTATCTAAAGATCTTCACTCGTCACGGCGTTTCATTGGTTAGCGTTTCAACGGCGGCATTTTCAATACCATTGCTTGTAGCAGCACATAGATCATCAACGCGTTGAATAAATGCCATAAAAAATGGGTACCTATACGGTCCGTTGTCACGCAGGTCATCAGATCAATGGTACGAAACGCCAGTGCCACGAGAAACATGACTGCGGCAATGCTTAGGTAGTGCCTGGCTGGATGTTGATGCCAATGCGCAATGCCAGAGAATACGACCAACGCCAGCAAGGCCGGTGCGTATTGCACTGACCCATTGAGTGTCATGGTTGGGCGGGGATAGGTAACGCTGACACTGTCGCCGATGACACTAATGATTAGCAGAGTTACACCACTGGCAATAATACTGAACCAGGCAGTACGCGGAACACTTTCTCCGGTAAAGCGATAGATAACCAACACGATATAAGCGGCTACGAAGCTCCAGATCGGTATAATATCGGCAAGCTCTGCCCACCTGGTGGCAAAGGTATGAAACAGAAACGAACCAATACCAATGAGACCAGCCATGAGAATCACGGCCTGTTCCCAACGATCCGAATGGCTGCGTTTGCGTAGAGTTCGATAAGCCAGCAGCGCTGCCAGAATAAACGCCAGATTACTCAGTGCATTGAAGGGTTCATTCCAGAAATCTGTTGTATGGCGCTCGCAGTAAAGATCAACAAATGTTGTTAGATCGGTCATCTCAGTACTTTATGAAGCGTTCGTAGTCAGTACACGGGTCATCAGCACATTACAGGTAACGCTATGTTTGAGGCAATGGAGGATGCGATCCAATGGCGTGGGTCGGCTGAGACATCAGGTTCTGAGTTGTTTAAGGTGGAGCGTGCTCCACAGCCTGTTGCGCTGACAGGAACCGGTACGACGCCTTCATTGTTTCCGGTATCGGACTTTGCGCAAAGTGCTATCGCTGTGGCTGTTGCTGAAGTGCAAGCATTGCGTCATTGTGTCTGGGGTGTCCAGAGCTTGGCACGGGTAGATCGCGCACTGGCGTCTCGCTGGTGCAAACACAGTGTTTATCCGATCGGTTGGAAGCTACCTTCGCAATGGGATGCGTACGCTGGTGACTACCCAACTCATGATGGCTGGATTCGACTGCACACCAATGCGCCGCATCATCGAATCGCCGCGTTGTCAGTTCTGGCAGAACCTGGTTCGCGTTCGGCTGCGGCTGATGCTGTGCTGGGGTGGCAGGCTTGCGAGCTGGAGTCGGCTGTGGTTGCCGCTGGAGGAGCTGCTGCAGTCATGATGAATGCCGACCAATGGGCGACGCACCCTCAGGGCATAGCCATTCGGCAAGAGCCAGTTGTGGCTTGGACATCATTGAGTGAGCAACAACCCACCGCCGAGTCACTCTCATTAGCTACGCCAGGCAGACCCTTACAAGGCTTACGCGTGCTTGATCTGACGCGTGTGCTGGCGGGGCCTGTGTGTACGCGCTTCCTGGCATCAATGGGTGCAGATATTCTGCGTGTCGACCCACCTGACTGGAACGAAGATGGTAATTTGCTTGAAATGACGCTGGGAAAACGCTGCACTGGGTTGGACTTAACGCAAGCATCCGATGCAAGCACATTGGAATTTTTGCTCTCCCGAGCGCACGTCATTGTGCACGGATATCGGTGTGATGCACTGGAAAAGTTG
>CALKXZ010000250.1 GCA_938003775.1 uncultured Granulosicoccus sp.
CTCGGAATAGATCACCCCGATACTTATCCGCTTGCAGAGCGCCGACTTAGTAGACGGCCGTCAATAAACACCAGTCCAATACCGATCAAAAACATGCCAATTGCATGCACCGCTTCAAGGCGCTCATCAAGTATGACCCAACCCAGTAATACACCGGTGATAGGAATTAGGAATGTAACCAGCATTAGGTTAGTGGCGCCTGCTCGTGCCAATATTGAAAAATACAGCATATAGGCAATGGCTGTTGAGAATACCGCTAATGCAATTATGGACGCCCACACAGCTCCAGTGGGCACTGCTAAATTCCAGGGTTGATCGATTATTACAGTAACGGGAAGTAGCAGAATGGTTGAGGCGCTAACCTGCCCGGCAGCCACAACGAACGGATCGACTCCCATTGCCTTGAATCGTCGACCAAACACACCTGCAAACGCATAAGACAAAGCAGCTGCCAGGCAAGCAATTTGCGCCCAGAGATTCAGCCCAAGACCTTCGAGCGCTTGCGGACCGATCATAACAACAGTTCCGACAAAGCCTACGAAAACTCCGATGAGCTTGGAGGCCGAGACTCGTTCGTCTGAGAGTAACAATCCGGCAATTATCACAGCAAACAGCGGCGTAGTTGCGTTTAAGATTGACGCCAATCCCGAGGCAATCGTCTGCTGGCCCCAGACAATTAGCCCAAACGGTATGACATTATTAAGCAACCCCATACCGAAAAACGCAGCCCATACCCTAGGTTCGGTGGGAATAGTACGACCAGTTATCAGCACCATGACCCACAAGGTTAATGCCGCAATGGCAACGCGCAGCGTCACTATTGTTAATGTCGGTAACTCACGCACTGCCACACCCTGAAAGAAAAACGAGCCTCCCCAGAGAATGGACAACGCAACTAGCATTCCCCATTCAAATGCGCCCATAGAGCGTAAAATTGATCGACTTTGTTCCACTGGGTTTTGATTTTTTGTAACGAATAAGAATATTGGATGCGTTGTTTAATCACTCGCTACACAACGCACACAACGCGTACCAGGCTTATATCAGTCAATAGCACAGAAGGTCTTATGACAAAGAAGGTCATATCATTAGATATGATTTCACAACTATCAATCATTAGCTGAGGCCTTGACCCTTACAGCAATCGGCCCAGCCTATACTATTTTTACAACTAACACCGTAGCCCGCAAGAGCAATCCGCAATGGATAACCCCAGTAATAACGTGCCAATCAATCTATATCTTTAAACACATCAACGTGCTGTGGCTGCCAGCCTAGCTGAGCCTTTGCCTTTTGGCTACTCATTTGCTGGTCAAGGGCAAATCCATCAGCCCACGCCCCCCACTCCCTTATAGCGTATTCCGTACTATGGATGACGGGGTTCCGATCAACGCCTTTACTACGCGCTATGGCATGTGCAATGTCCCCAACAGCAATGCCATTCATTGCCGAGCCATTAAACGCGTCCCCGCCGCAACCCTTCTCCAGCACCAAAGCGTAAAGCACAGCAAGGTCCATTCGGTGGACCAACGGCCAGCGGACGTGGGCACTACCAATGATTCTTATGTAGCCTAGTCGTTTGATATCGTCGTACATGCGCTCAAACACACCACCAGCGTGTTCGTACACCATTGCCGGATGCACCACCATTCCTCTGATGTTAGAGTCTGCCAAAACGCTCTTCATGGTCTGGACCGTCGATGAGAAGGCGGTTAATGGACTCAAAGGTGTGTTCTCTGTCGCAACACCATCGCCTGTATTGCCGTAAAGCCAGCACCCACCGGTATAAATCAGTGCTTTTTTGGTGCGCGTGCTTTTTAGTCCAGTAAGCAGTGCAGCTACAACTGATTGATCAACACTATCCATATCAGCCTCCCAGGTGTAGGCGGCATGTACAACGCCGTCTATTTCTCCCAATGAATTTATCCATTGAGCGGGATACCGGATATCCCCCGAGATCGGAATAGCACCCACTTTCCTCACTGCAGCTGTCGATGCGGGTGAACGAACCAGTGCATATACCTCATGATGCCGTTCAATTAACACTTGGACGATGGCGCCACCAATTGAACCGGTTCCGCCTAGCACTAATACACGCATACAATCAATTCTCCTGCAAGGGTCAATTGGAAACTCGTCGCTTTGCGTTCACATTCTGTGTCTCGGGTTATGCGATAGAACAGTATCAAATAATGCCTGTTTCACTGGGCTAATTGGCGACGAACACAACAAACAGTACTCACTAAACCAACCTCTCTCATTACCTTAATGCAACACATGCTAGCCATTGATGAGTAGCAGTAACCGCATTGTATTTTTCCTTATCTAGCCTGGACTATTCATGAAACGCGGAAGAATTCGCTGGCCTCATGAATAATCCAGGCTAGAGTATTCTGCAGATAGTAAACGCCTGTATTATCTATTTCCGAAAAACTCGTTATCGCCCACCTTAATACCTCAAGTAAACTTGAGGTCAAGTACGGTGGAATCTAAACACGGTATTGGAACGCATCGACATATGAACCAGTTAGATAAAGCTAAACTTTTCAAATCATTACATGTTCCGGGCAATCCAGTAGTGCTCTACAACATATGGGACGCTGGCAGTGCTAAAGCAGTTGCAGATGCCGGTGCTTGCGCACTTGCCACCGGGAGCTGGTCGGTAGCCGCTGCACAGGGTTATGGGGATGGGGAGAACATTCCGCTGGAATATGCCTTGCAGATCGTTCGTCGAATTTCAGAATCGGTTGACCTGCCGTTGTCAGTTGATTTTGAAGGCGGATATGCCACTGAGCCTGATGCTGTAGCAGCCAACGCAAGTCAGGTGATTGATTCTGGCGCCATCGGAATCAACATTGAAGATCAGATAATAAACGGTGAAGGTGTTTACGCTGTTGCAGTACAAGTTGAGCGAATCAAGGCAGTCAGACAGATCGCCGATGAGAGAAAAATACCCCTATTCATCAATGCCCGGACTGATCTTTTTTTACAATCCAAAAGTGCTCAACACGAAGAGCTCTGCACACAAGCCATTGAAAGAGAGGCTGCCTACGCGGAAGCGGGTGCGGATGGCTTCTTCATACCCGGCCTTACAAGTCACACCTTAATTGAAAAGATTTGCCAGCGTGCACAGTTGCCGATCAATGTCATGATGAGAGGAGAGTTAACATCGGTTAAAGACGTTGCAGCTCTGGGTGTATCCCGCACAAGCTTTGGACCAGGGCCGTTCATTAGTTCAATGTCAGATATTAGCAATGCATACACAGCTATACATTGACTTCATCCTGTAGCAGTGGCCTTAAGTGTGGATACACCCAGTATCTATGCAATGGCACGTGAGCAAGTCTATCAGGCACTAAGTCGTTATCTGCTTTATCGGTAACGACTATGACGAGTTCTATCGTTACAATCAATCAAAGCAATCGAACAACAATCACTATAATTCGCCTGAGTAATTCGTTCATTATTATCAAACAGCTCACACCCGGTAACGCTCAACATTGTCGTTATTCCAGGCAATACCGGCGCCTTTCACGTCATCGTTTAAAACAGTCATGCCGTGCTTTATGGTTAAGGGTGTTTCAATCACATCCATCCACCAATCCACGTATTCTAACCGGTGAGAGGTGGCACCAACGGCCAGTAGTTGCGCACTGAGTTCAGGCCACAAATGACTAGACACCTGTTTACCGGCAGCTTCGGCTAGCGAAACTGCTTTCAACCAACCGGTAACACCACCAATTTTCATAACATCTGGCATGACGAAATCAGATGCATCTGCAGCTAGCGCTAATGACATGTCTGCTGGTCCCCACCAGTTTTCACCACTTTGAATCGGTGTATTGATCGCCTCTTTAACGCGCGCACTGTTGGCATAGTCGTGGGCAAGCACGGGTTCTTCAATCCACAACAAGCCTTCATTATCCAAATGACGCAAACGCTCAATGGCATCCACGGTTTGCAATGACTGGTTGTAATCCACCATCAAGTCCACGTCGGGTCCAACTGCAGCACGCATAGCACGTACTACCTTGACATCCTCGGCAACGGTGGGATATCCAATCTTCGCCTTGACTCCCGTATAGCCTGCCTTGACCCACTTTTCAGCCTGACGAGCGGTTTCCAGTTCACCGTCGAATCCCGTCCCTCCATAGGCTTTTATGGCCTGAGGCTCACCGCCGAGCAAGCGAAACAATGGCACTTCCTGATGCCTTGCCAGGGCATCCCATAACGCCATATCAATGCCGGCTAATGCCATCCCAACCATTCCCTGCGACCCAATTAGCCGTGTGCGAGCCTGCAGGTATTCATATTGTGACTTGGGTGCCAGTGGTTGCCCAGCTATTAAACCGTGAAACCCCAATATAAGCTCTGCCATGGGCTTCAACGCAACCGGCGTATACGTGAACACTATGGCATGCCCTACCAAGCCACCGCTGCAGTGAATATCGATTAACACCAGCGGTGATTTATCAACAACACCACTGGCTGTACGATGAGGTGGGTTGATGGGCACAAGAACGGTAGAGACCGAAATTGATTTTACAATAGGATGCTTCATGGCTTTAGAGGACCCTCTAACCCAAACACTGGCCCGAACCATTCATGACAGCCGGATGGCGGACTTGCGCTGTCATGGATAATCCGGGCTTGTGATCGGTCATAGCAGCGAGAACCTCAACTGAGGATCTTGCCAATACACGCAAATTGGACAAGGGTGTTATAGCGCGGCTAAAACCGCATCAGCTGCGCTCACAGTTGCGGCACCTGGATCAGATTCCATTGCCAAATGCTTAATAACACCATCCTCGAGTACCATCACGTAACGCTGTGAACGTTCACCCAGTCCAACGCCACTCAAATCTAACGTCATACCAGCAGCTCGAGTGAATTCGTGATTACCGTCAGCAATCATATCGACAAGATCACCGGTGCCCAAGCTTTTACCCCAGGCATCCATGACAAAGAAGTCTGCCGTTGATATACAGGCCACCGCTTCAACACCTTTATCCCGCAGTGCTTGAGCCTGTTCAATGTAGCTAGGCACGTGAGACTCTGAACAGGTCGGTGTGAACGCGCCCGGAAGTGCGAAGATTACGACCTTACGCCCCGCACAGTATTGGCGCAGTGATACATCTGTTGGGCCTGCAGATGTCATCTGTTTAAGGGTGATGTCGGGGATGTTGTCGCCTACTTTGATCATGTTGTATTCCTTAGTTGGATAAATTATTGAGTATAAAAAGTGCGTAGATTTGCGCCGTTCGAATGAATGGTAACCCGTCAAGCGGCCTGGCGGAATAGCGACTCCAGCTGATCCAACATAACCGGCCCCAGTTGTCTGGCATCAAACACGCTCACCGCCTGATCGTAAAATCGAGTGACATCATGACCAATGCCAATTGCCAAAAGTTCCACTCTGCCAGCGCGCTGAATATCGTTGATGACCCCTTGCAGGTGTCGGGCTAAATAATCACCGGCATTTGCACCCAGTGTGCTGGTATCCACCGGCGCGCCATCAGAGATGGTCATTAGTATTCGACGCTCTTCGGGGCGTCTCATTAATCGCTGATGAGCCCACAGCAATGCTTCTCCATCAATATTCTGTTTTAAAATGTCGTTATCCAGCATCAAACCCAGATATCGTCTGGCACTGCGATACGGCATATCGGCTGACTTGTACACAATATGCCGCAGATCATTCAACCGACCCGGATTATCCGGCTTGCCTGCTTGTTCCCATTTCTCGGTCGAACTACCGCCGTGCAAATGGACCGTGGTAAAACCCAGAATCTCTACGCTGACCCCGCAACGCTCCAGTGTTCGGGCCAAAATATCAGCACAGGCTGCGGCGATCATAATAGGCCTACCCATCATAGAGCGAGAATTATCGACCAGCAGCGTAATGGTGGTATTACGAAACGCCATGTCGCTCTCTGCTTTGAAACTCAGCGGCATCAGTGGATCAGAAATAACCCGCGACAAACGGGCCGAGTCAAGCAGGCCCGCATCCAGATCAAATTGCCAATGACGTTTCTGACGAGCAAGTAACACGCGTTGCAACCTTGCCGCTAAGCGTTGTACGAAACGACCGTGTACCTCGATATGTTGATCAAGTTTTTCCCGCCAAGCGCGCAAAGCGGCTGTATCTGCCCAGTCAGATGCATGGGCCAGTTCATCAAAGTCGGTGGTGAAGGCTTTATATGGCTGCGTATCACCACTTACAACAATCAGCGGATCCGGCCCGGCGATTGGTGCCTCGTCCAAAACCTGCTCTGAAAGCTGATCGGTTTGTTGTGATTCGCTGTGGCCCTCGGCGGGCGTTTCGTCGCCCTCAGATGCCTCATTCTGGTTATCGTCGTATTCATCATGCTGAGCATCAACGTCATCTTCGGGTTCGCGATCCACATCCGGCAAGTCGGTAACCTCTTCAACCACATCCACATCGCCGTCGATCGCATCAGTGCCCGGATGATCCACAACTGAATCCAATGGCAACGATGTGATCAGATCTCTGGCCAACGGGGCAAACTTAGACTGCTGGTTCAACGTTGCAACCAATCGCGGCAGCCAGGGCTGTACGGTTTGAATAATTTGCGCGTGATTGGCGCTGAAGAGAGGCAGTCTGTGTCCGTCACTAGTAGACCGCCTAAATGCGTTGCGACAGACCTGCAACAACATGGCCTCGAGCTGATCCAGTGCAGAATTGGCAGCCGTGGCACCACGACGCTGCAGTATTTGCCGAGGGCCCAGGGCATCCAGGTTCTTTTGCACGCCCACGTAGCGGTTAGCACCTTGTGCTTCATAACGCTCCCGCTCCACAAGTTCAAACAGTGATCGCTGCACTGTATCGGTTGGCGCATAGTGCTGATGAACCACGGGGTCATGAAATGCATGTTTCAACGCAATGGCATCGCGTAACCCTCGCTCAACAGGCGCAGACCCGGCAGGCTCAATCGCTGGCAGTTCAAGCAACGCATCGTTCGCCAGCGTGCGCACGCAGGCCGACGCACATGCCTCTGAAATGAGCTCTGCCCTGCCGGTTCGTTCGTTTTGCACCTGTTGAATCCGTCTATCCTAGTTTGACGCTGCCGTGAAGCTGCACCGTTTGCATCGACCTTTACTCATTGCGCCATTACCCTATTATCCTTTGGCATACACCTAAGCCCCTAACCCGAGCCCCATGCCTGATCTGCCAACGGCACAAATACAAGCGCTTAAATCCTGGGCTGACACTGCAATCAACACCGGTTGGATGGACAGCGCGTCTGTGGACGAGCTCTCCAGCACTATCACCTCAGCACCCGCACAGCTTTTTGAACAGCCGAATCGGCCGTTGGTGGCTGGCTATTTCCACCTCATCTCTGGCCACGTCGGTCAGAAGAAGCTGTACAAATTAGTACGGAGCAAATTCTTCTTTAGAGACATGGAGGAAAAGTGTGCTACCTTTTGTCAAGCCTTACTCTTACTCTCTGCTTCTTTCGTCGTTTCCGCGTCGCCTGTCTTAAAAAAGAAAGAAAACTCTGTCAACTATACGCAAACACATTTAACTGCTTCTCTAGAATGTATTTAAATACATTTGTCAGCCTGGTTACTAGAAATTTTAGGATCTATCATAAGATGGAGTCTTCTAACATCATCCAGCATCTTTAGATCCTGTTTTGCCGTTCAGGTGCTTACTGATAAAACATGAATTGACATACTATGAGCTGTAATTATTTTGACATTGCTTGTGAGGAAAAGTCCCTCGCTTTAAGGCTTACAGTTATGGTCAAAGGAATAGTACGGGGAATCAATTCATGGCCGCGTTCTCCTAACA
>CALKXZ010000251.1 GCA_938003775.1 uncultured Granulosicoccus sp.
ATTGGCAGTCGCCTGTGCAGGCTACCGTCCGTTTACCATGATGGCAGCCGCCGATGGCTCCTTCGGCTATGAGATGGAAATTATCACCTACCCTGACTCTGGCATTAACACAGTAGAAAATATCAAGGGTGGCAAATTGGCATTTACCTCAGAAACATCTAATTCAGGCTTCAAGGCACCCTCTGCCATACTCAAGGCTGATTACCAGATGCAAGCAGGCACCGACTTTGAGCCAGTTTTCTCTGGCAAACACGATAATTCTATATTAGGCGTTGCCAACAAGGACTACCCTGCTGCCGCTGTCGCGAACTCAGTATTGAACCGCATGCTAAGCCGAGATGTCGTCAAGGCCGAACAGATCAAATCTATCTATAAATCACAAACGTTTCCGACAACCAGCTATGGCCTGGCAAATAACCTGAACGAAGAGCTTCAAGAGAAAATAAAAGAAGCGTTCGAGACATTTGAATGGGAAGGCAGTGCGCTGGCAGAAGAGTTCAGTAAATCGGGGGAAGCGCAATTTGTGCCTATTACGTTCCAGGAGGAATGGGCTGTCATACGAAAGATTGACGAGGCCAATAATGTGGAATACGCCTGCCAGTAACGTGTTCGAAAAACAAGCAGATGCACAGCAGAACGTCCTGCTGTGCATTGATTGACACCGCCATACTCATCCAACATACAACCCTGAATGTGTTCATTAGATAACCTGAGGTTTCTGAAACCACCTGCTTAAGGAGAGACCGGCTTTTGCTTGATGTATCGAATATTTCAAAAATCTACGCAGCCGGGGATAAAGCGCTCGACAATGTCAGCTTCTCCGTTCCTGCGGGTCAAGTAGTTGGGCTTATCGGACCCTCGGGTGCTGGGAAGTCCACCCTGATACGCTGTGTTAATCGTCTGGTTGAACCAACCAGCGGTAGTATAAGTCTGGCGGGCAAAACTATTACGGGCCTGTCCTCTGGCGAGCTTCGTTCAGTACGACGACGTATTGGCATGATCTTCCAGGAATACGCACTGGTGGAGCGCTTAACAGTGATGGAAAACGTACTGTCAGGCAGGTTGGGTTATGTATCCTTCTGGCGCAGCTTCACAAGACGCTACCCCGCCGCTGATGTACAACAGGCCTTCGCATTGTTGGATCGCGTCGGACTCATCGACCACGCGAGCAAGCGAGCAGATGCGTTATCGGGTGGTCAGCGTCAGCGAGTTGGTATAGCTAGAGCACTGGAGCAGAACCCCGAATTGTTGCTCATTGATGAACCCACCGCATCGCTAGACCCCAAAACATCACGGCAAATCATGCGTCTGCTGATAGAAATTTGCCGTGAACGGCAGTTGCCGGCAATCATCAACATTCATGATGTTGTACTGGCTAAACAATTTACTGAGCGCCTCATTGGATTAAAGGCTGGGCGTATCGTGTTCGATGGAGCGCCGACCGAACTGAGTGAAACCGTGCTGACGACCATCTACGGTGAAGAAGACTGGAAGACTCTGGATAGTGATATGGAAGCCGCTTGAGTCGTGATCAGCAATTCCAACAAGTCAGTTGTTGCCAGTGCCGACACATCATCACTCAGTCAAACAACTGCACTTAACGATTCATCAACCCGATACTCCACATACCCTACAAGCTGGCGGAGACCCGCCGTATTCTTTCCTAATCGCTGGCTTCGTTGGGGGCTATGGTTACTCGCAGCTATCTGGTTCTATCTGGCCATTAGCACGATAGATGTTAACTGGGTTCGTGTTGCTGAAGGCATAGAGCGCGGATGGCGATTCATCAAAGGGTTTCTAACACCCGATTTTACCTCTCGCTGGAATGATATCTCGACGGGCCTGGTAGAGAGCCTAACCATGACACTGACGTCCACAGTCGCAGGCGTCGTGTTGTCAGTGCCGGTGGGTATTGGCGCTGCCCGAAATGTAGCCCCTACCGCAATTTACTATGCTTGTCGTTTCATCATCACCGTATCGCGCTCATTGCAGGAAATAATTATTGCCATCCTGTTCGTCGCGATGTTTGGTTTTGGCCCGTTCGCAGGCTTTCTTACATTAAGCTTTGCCACTATCGGCTTTCTTGCAAAATTACTGGCAGAGGATATCGAGGACATCGATGAAAGCCAGACAGAGGCCGTACGCGCAACCGGTGCATCCTGGTTGCAACTGATCAACTACGCTGTCCAACCCCAAGTGATGCCTAGGCTTATCGGCCTGTCCTTGTACCGACTGGATATTAATTTTCGCGAATCTGCTGTTATCGGCATAGTGGGCGCTGGCGGCATTGGTGCCACGCTGAATACAGCAATTGATCGCTATGAATTTGATTCTGCCGGGGCTATTTTGCTCATCATTATATTCATCGTGATGATTGCCGAATATACATCTGGTTTTGTCAGAAAGTGGGTGCAGTGATGTCCGAAACTAGACACCCACCGGTATGGCAGCATCGCACTACAGGCAAGCGATTGTTAATGTGGTTCGGCTGGCTATGCCTGGTTGCCTTGTGTGTTCTCTGCTGGCAAATCATGACCAAGGACACTATTTGGGCATTCGTCAGTGATGCACCTCGCCAAGCAGCCGACTTGGGCAGTCGAATGATACCACCTCGATGGAGCTATTTAGAGAGACTATGGCTGCCACTGTGGGATACATTAAACATCGCAACACTCGGTACCTTGTTAGGAATTCTCTTTGCAATACCAGTCGCATTTTTAGCGGCCAGTAACACCACACCCAGTCGAGTATTAGTCAGGCCCATTGCACTGTTCATTATCGTTGCATCGCGTTCAATTAATTCGTTAATCTGGGCGTTGCTGCTAGTGTCAATCATAGGCCCAGGACTTCTAGCGGGCATCATAGCAATAGGGCTACGCTCAATCGGTTTTGTCGCAAAATTGCTGTACGAGGCCATTGAAGAAACAGATATCTTGCAGGTAGAGGCCGTTACTGCCACCGGCGCCTCACCGGCACAAGTACTCAACTACGGTATCGTGCCGCAAATACTGCCTGCGTTCTATGGCATATCAGTGTTTCGATGGGACATCAATATTCGTGAGTCCACCATACTGGGGCTGGTGGGTGCTGGTGGTATCGGTATGCAGCTACAAGCATCCTTAAATACCTTAGCGTGGCCTCAGGTAACAATGATTTTTATCGTAATTTTAGCCACTGTTGTGGTTAGCGAATGGGTATCAGCAAAAGTCAGACACATCATTATCTGAGCCTATTGTTTCACTGCGCAGCATGAAAATTATCTCGTGAACTGAGCTGGAGCGACAACGATATAGTTATCCTTGAACTCATTGCATTTTGATGCAATGAACGAGATATTGCCGTAAAAACTATGGCACACATTCGCCAATTAGCCGCGAATTCCAACGTGTCCCATACTTTATACCAGCCAATCCCTACAGCCTGTCTTTTGGTTTAGTTCCGTGCTTATTGATCCATTTGGATAAGGCGACACACCCCAGCGTAAGCGACGCTTAGCGCACACTTTCATACGCAGAAAAAATAGTTGTACGACGTTAGGTGTGCAGCAGTGAACAAGATGACCGGTAACCAGGGAACACTGTCAACAGAGACACAGCCGGAGCATCACGAATCTTAAAAAGTTCTGTTGACAGACGTAGCTACAGGGAATGAATAATCATGCAAGCTGCCTTACTGATTGTACTCAGCACATTATTTGTCATGCTATGGAGCTCAGGATGGGTTGTGTCTCGATTCGCTATCGAGGGTTTGAGTGCAATGACATTACTCAGTGCTCGTTACTTGATTTTGTTCATCGTATTGCTGCTGTTGGTGTCAGTGCTTCGGCAGTGGCGGCCTATATCGCTAGCCACACTGTTACATCACTTAATGATCGGTATTCTTTCCCACGCCGTCTATCTGCTGGCGGGTATTGGTGCTTTCGAGTTTGGTGTATCGGCAAGTCTAGTTGCCTTCGTGTCCGCCCTGCAACCCATGATAACTGCGGCTTTATGTGGCCTTATCACGCAGGAAGAAACAACACCTCGGCAGTGGCAAGGGCTTTTGTTGGGGTTGAGTGCCGTCATGCTTCTCGTATCAGATGGCTATATGGGTGGATTGTCTGCCTATTCATTGGTTCTACCGTTCTTAGCCGTTACCTGTTTAAGCATCGGCTTTTTACTGAACAAGCGATTCGAACTACAGCAGCTTAAGCGCAGAAAAAAGCAACTTCCGGTAACCCTCATTCTATTTATACACAGCATGGGTGCGTTAATCGTATTGCTACCCCTCAGTGCCACGCACAATCTTGTGCATTTTGACTTTACAGCTTCTCAATGGTTGATCGTCATATGGTTGGCATTGGTTGTATCGTTGGGTGCCTATGCATTGCTTCTGATTCTATTGCGGCATCTTCCCAGCATGCAAGTGGCTACATTGGGCTATTTAGTCCCGCCAGCCACGATGCTGCAAGTGTATATTGTGTTTGGTGACCCGATTAGCCGCTTAGATATAGTGGGCCTGGGCATCGCAGGGGCCGGGGTTTATCTCGTCATGAAACCCTCCGTCAGGGGCTTGTCCGCACCATCCGTTACCAGGGTATTATCGGTAACGGGCGTACTGCGTAAACGCCAACAAGTGGACATTGAACTATAAAGTGTTAATCAACAAACGCAACGCATTTAGGGTATGACGCATAGAGTCTAGATGACTCTTACCTGATGAACCCATAAAGTTATCCAGTTTTTTACGCCATTGGATGCTGCCAAAAATGCAGCGTGGGGATTCGGACACTGGGGCACATTTTTTCGTAACACGAAGGTTCGGCTCAACAGTTCACAGTAGGCTTGCCTTGTAACGCATGACTTGGGTTCGTTCAATTGCCTACATCATCTCAATGACCGGTTTATGCAGGTAACTGGTTATTGTCTGTGGCGCATAGCATCCACAACGTCTTGATGTCGCCGTTCCCCTTCCCGAAATTCCTGATTACGCCGATGTACGGTAAGGAATCCAACCAGTAAAACAAACGGATACACCAGAAACCAGCCAATACCAAAGAAGCCCGCACTCAAACCTGCAGCAACCAAGGTAAACAAGACGCCACCAGCCAAGCTTGAGTAGAACAGCCCCAGTGGACCAAACACCAGAGAAAGCAGTAGCTGAATAACCTGCGATTTCTTTTTCACAACGTCTGCTCCAGCGAATATCGATCACTCACTATACTGTATTGTTGTGAACCATATTTTTCAAGCAACTCGGCACGCGTTTGGTGCTCTTGCTCTTGCTCTTGCTCTTGCTCTTGCTCTTGCTCTTGCTCTTGCTCTTGCTCTTGCTCTTGCTCTTGCTCTTGCTCTTGCTCTTGCTCTTGCTCTTGCTCATACAAGTAAACTATTAAAACGTTCAAAAAAACCATGACGTTTATTGGCTAATAACGCACAACTGGCAGGTTAGGCAAATAGTTTGACACTATCTGTGACGCCGCCGCTCGCTAGTTTTTCACTCGAGGCTTCACCACCTTTTCATAGGCAACTACCGAGTGCGATAGACATAACCCGGTTAACTGCGTAGCTATTTTTGTTCAAATGGCAACATGCTTGCAACCAAGCCATCTTATACACCGCATAAGAGCTGTTCACGCAGACTACTCATACAAATGATTACTTGTTGATTTGTCCATGCTCACGGTTGCGGTAACCAATTGCTAATGGAGCACACTCTATGACACAAACCCAAAACAGCCTACCAGAGAGCTTCGAATCAGAAACGACTGCCTTAGAAAATCCAGTGGCTAAACCCGCTAAACACGGATCGACACAGGCGATAATACGATCCAATTATTTGGTGGAGCGCTTGTTCAGCACGCCAGAAAACAATCTGTTTAACTACGTTAAATTCCATCTGGTAAACGATCATATTAAGGCCTGTGACCTACAAATTCCTAGAATAATGGATATTGGCTGTGGGTTACAGGTAGCCAAGCGCTTTCTGTGTTCGCTAAATCCCGCAATTCGATACTACGGCATTGATTACGAGGCTACTTTTGAGCCAGACGCAGTGGTCGATTTGAATATACAAGGCGCTCTTGATAAACCAATGGACTGGACACCCGATGTTGTTATGCTACTCGATGTCCTGGAGCATTTACACGACAATACATCTGATTTGGCTGATGTTATTCAACACGTTGCTGAGAGTATGCCCAGCGATGCACAATTGATAATCACTGTACCACAATGGTACCGATTGGATCGATTCAAGCTACCCCATCTACACTACCCAGAGCACAAAATAAGACTGACACAACAAGAATGGCGAACTGTTATTGAAACGCACTTCGATATAATAACCACTCAAGGTCTTGGCTACTTATCTGTAATACCCTACTTACCTATGGCCTTGCGCCGCTACACACCAGACAATTCTCTGGGACGCCTGTTCAATCACCTACGCTCACAGACGTTTGAGAAGCGTTGGTTAAAACCAATTGATCTTTTCCTGTCGAGAACACTGGGAAAAATCAGACCCTTCAAATACCTGTCCAACGACATTTTATTCGTTGTAACGCCACGAAACAGCAACAAGATGGCCTCCCAATGAGTAACTCAGTACCGTTCCATCCTGATTTTCTTGGGGAAATGTGTCGACGAATACAGTTAAAACCCTACCCCAATGCTCGGCAATTTGTGGTTCAACATCTGTTTCCCGATACGGTTCGTCTGTTGCGGTTGCTGCATCAGTTTCTGCCGATCGATACCGTTATAGGAATTAGCTACTCAGGCGATGCGGAGGCTATTGATGAGCTTCGCGCAATGGGAATTCGTGTTCTCACACCAGACTACACCGACTTGGCTGACACTGTAGCAACCGAACTAAAAAGCAGTATTACTCGCTGCCAACGTGAAAACCTACGGCTGGTCATTCACGAAGTGGGCGGAATCGCAATAAAAGCGCTACATGAACCGGATTACTCAGGCAACAATACAGTGGTAGGTGCGCTGGAAATTACCAAGCAAGGCGTATGGGTAGCTGAACAAATAGACAACCTACAAATACCGCAGATTAACGTAGCACAGACACGCCTGAAGGAGATTGAAGGCAAGCAAGTTGGAGAAGCGGTAGTGGCTGCACTGGATACCATCCTTCGTGATCTTGGTTATTCTACCGTTGGTCGGGACGCACTCGTATGCGGTTATGGCTGGGTCGGCAAGGGAGTTGCGCAAAGTCTGCGACAAAGAGGCCTGGGGGTCAGCGTTCGTGATATAGATGCTGTATCCGTTGTTGAAGCAACAGTGGATGGGCACAACCCAAGTTACGGTGAATCGCTGACCCGTGCACCCGCCATTGTCGTCGGTGCGACCGGCAGACAATCAATCAACCAACAAGTACTGTCTCAATTGCCTGATCGATGTTTCCTAGTCAGCGGCTCTTCTAAGGACCACGAAATTGATTTGACACATCTCCGCAACCAGACAGCACACTCCCTGCAGCTACACCCACACGTTCGACAATGTACGCTACATGATGGACGGCGCCTGTATTTGGTCAATGAAGGTTATCCAGTTAATTTTACTGGGGCCAGTGTTCCCGATGAAATCGTTGAATTTCTGTTCGCAGAACTGATCATGCTGGTACCGTGGCTACTGGATAACACACCCCCACCGGGGATACACACGCTACCGACTAAGGACGAAACATTGCCCGCAAGCATCTGGTTGGAGCTGCGTTGACGATACGCTCTATCAGGCTGCTACCACAGTTGCATTAGGCCAATGCATACACCGCTCTTCCTGCGCACCTAAAAACCGAGTAGCACTTTGAGCATTCATGGCTTTACTGAACAGAAATCCCTGAAGTTGATCACAACCATGTGCAATGAGATAGTCACTTTGTGCCGCTGTTTCCACACCTTCAGCCACAACGGCCAACGAAAGTGTCTTGCCGACATCTATAATCAGTTCGATTACCGGTGAAATCTCTCCATCACTGAGAAAGGAGCGGTCAATTTTGATACTGTCGAGGGGGAATTTTTGCAGGTAGCCCAGGTTACTGTAGCCCGAGCCAAAGTCGTCAATAGCGAGCTTAACACCGAGCGATGTCAGGTTGGCCAGAATTGCCTGAACAGCATTGCTATCGGCCATCAGCATGGATTCGGTAATCTCAAGCTCCACATACTCGGCCCTCGCCCCGGTGGCTCTCAGTGCGTTGCGTACGGTAACAACAAAATCATCCTGACGAAATTCAACCGGTGAAACATTGACCGCGATGGATACAAGATAGCCCTGAGATGCCCACTGAGTCTGCTGGAGCAGTGCTTCAAAGAGCACAAATCGCGTGATGTCGCGAATCATGCCGGTCTCTTCAGCTACTGCAATAAAGTCGTTCGGAGAAACCCAGCCAAGTGTTGGATGATGCCACCTAATCAGCGCTTCCATACCAATGACATGACCGTCTACAGCACAGAGCTTAGGCTGGTAATGTACTTGCAGTGCTTGCTGATCAATGGCCTCTCTGAGATGATTTTCTATCTGCAATCGACGTTGCATCTGGGTCGTCATATGCGGCTCGAATACACGAAAACCACCACCCGCCTCTTTTGCTGCATACATGGCAAGATCTGCCTGCTGCATCAGCAGGTTGGCATCGGAGCCATGCAGTGGATACAAACTAATACCAATACTGGGTGTTATCGACAATTCATGGCCATCAATACGTATCGGCATCGCTAGCGCTTCAATAATCTGGTGAGCCATCTTTACCGATTGACTACCGGTTTGTGTCTCATCGAGTAACAACGTGAACTCATCACCACCGAGTCGGGCAAGGTACTGGTTGTCTTGAAGGCAACTATTCAAGCGTTGCGCAACCGCTATCAACAACTGATCTCCGAGCGCGTGACCCAAGGTATCGTTGATGAGTTTGAAACGATCCAGATCAACAAACAAGATGGCTGTTTGTCGCCGCCGACTACACGCTTGTTCCAGCCTAGACTCCAGTTGACTCAGCCACGATGTACGGTTTGGCAGGCCTGTCAAGGTATCACTGTAGGCTAGCTGGTGCACCAGCTGTTGAGCCGCGTGCCGATCAGAGACATCAGTTTCGCTGACTAGTATTGATCTGTGGCCACTGACGGGGTCTGGACATAGCTCAAGATTAAGATTGTGCCAGGCAGGCCCCGCCGCAGTCATCATTTGTGCTTCGATGTTAGCTTCGGCATTGTGTGTCAATGCATCATGGGCTGAGCGCCAGTCATCGGCGTTTATAAATCGTTCAGGCAATGTTAGCGTACCTGCACCCAGCATGCGACGCGCAGCCGGATTCGAATATTTCAGTACGCCACTGCGATCAAACACAGAGACACACACAGATGTGTGTAATAAAGCACTGCTGCGATAAAGCGTATCAGAGTCTGATGCCGTGTCCTGACGAGTGGCATTAACAAGCAACCAGGACTGTTGATTCGGCGCATCAACAACGCTTATGGCACATTCGTAAGAACAGGGACGCCCTTTAGGGTAGAAGGTCCAGTGTTCAGTGACGCTGTCGGTGGTACCCGCCAGGTCATCGCAATATTGGTTCAATCGCTCGCGAACTGTCCGAGTGATACCAAGCGTCATATTGCGCTGCTGCAGTTCACCAAGACTAGAGGCATCCCATAACGCCACGCCGGCAGCGTTGGCCCACAGTACCTGCAACTGCTCGACATCAAACAACCAGACCGGTGTACTCAGCAACGACAGAGGGTAACTAACCATCTTAATGTACGCATCTACAGTCATAACACAGAAACAGGATTTGTCACAGAAAGCTGGGAGCTAGATTACATGCAACGGTTTGGCCGGACGGGTGAATACTTGAGTGATTTCTCCCTCTGGAGGGTTACATCGCCCATGTCGCGAGCACCCTTACAGTGCGCCAGTGGGTCGAAGATCACGCTACGCAAGATGTGTCGCAATCCGCCGTTTGCGGAAAATCAGAAATTTCCCACTGAAAATGAAGTGATTTCTGATGGCGTTGACAACGACAACTCAACATACTGTTTGTGCGGTTAAGGAAAAGCCGCGGCAGTCATCGAACGGAATCGGACGACCGGACCACACCAGCGGTCGCACTGAAACTGCTAACAGGATGTTGCCGGTGAAGATGTACGTCAGGAGGCGAACCGCTCATGGATAGAGTGGATCGAGCATGGACGCTCGACATCAGCACCAATTGTCAAGGATGGCAACCACGACCCTCGGCAACCTGGCCGAGGGTCTTTTCTTCTCTGTATCACCCTCATTGCCAGGCAAGGACGTGTTAAATTGCCTAATCCATCCAGCATTGCAGACAAGTCCTGTGGACCGTAGAACCACCTCTGATGACGTTTTTGACCGATTACACTCAGACATCGTGTCGCTCAAGCTGTTGCCCGGCGCGCGGCTATCAGAGGTTGACGTTGCTCGACAATTCGACATCTCCAGACAACCCGTTCGAGAAGCTTTTATTCGACTCCACGATCTTGAACTGTTGCAAGTAAAGCCGCAGCGGGCAACCCAGGTACGGCGTATCTCTGAACAGGCGCTACTCAACGCGCGCTTTATCAGAACTGCTGTTGAGATTGAACTATTACGCATTGCATGCAGTGACGATACAAGTGATTACAACCAGGCGTTTGAGAACAACCTAGATCAGCAGCAGGCTGCTATTACCGATAATCGGGTAACGCATTTCCATTCGCTGGACTACGATTTTCATCACCTCATCTGCCAGGCTGCTAACCGTGAACACGCGTTCGAGACAGTATCGACTAGTAAGTCACAGCTTGACCGACTGTGCCTACTAAGCCTCACCGAAGAAGCTGAGATGGTACAAATTTATAAGGATCATCTGGCGCTGTACCACTGCATACGCGATAACAACGGTGAACAAGCGTTAGAGCTGATACGACGTCATTTATCACGCGTAATCAATCTTCTGAATTCGGTACGCGCATCGCATCCGGAATATTTTGCCGACGAATAAACTCCGTTGTTGACTAATACGGTCAATTCAACCACAGACATTGATGCGGTGCATTGTGATCTCACGGGCTAATAGCCAATGAGTCTGGGCAAACTCAGTGATACAGCAGGAACATTGGTCACTAGTAGCAAAGCCACCAGCATAGCCAGATAGAATGGCCAGATTGATCTAACAGCCTGCTCGATAGGCACCTGACCTACTGCACACCTAACAAACAAACAGGTACCCACTGGCGGTGTGCACAGGCCTAAGCCCAAATTCATCAGCAACGCAATAACAAACTGAAAATTATAAAGCAGCTGGCACACCGATCAGGACGGCGCTAAAAAAACGCCCAACAATATAATCACACCCCTAGATCAGTGGCGAGGTCCGTTGAGATTGGGGCTGAACAGATTGACAATACCGTTGGCCGTTCGCAAGCCAGAAAACAACGCTATTAAGGCGCCGCAAAGTGCGGCAGGCAAACTACGCACACCTTCTGGAATACCCAGCATAGGGAGTTGATTACCCCAGCTAAAGGCGACTAGCTCGCTGCAGTAAACCGCCATCATAACGACCAAACACTAACCGGCCGAAAACTGCAACCAAAACAACTAATGCAATACTTGCGATAAACAAGCAGGCAGCTGATAGCAAAATCTGTATGCGGTTAATCCATCCCGGCAATGTTTGCTGAGTGCCCGGCAACTTACCGGGCGTACTACGGCTGTCGGATTCTTCGTGAGGCATATTAGTAGGCATAGTCTGTCAGCGGCGTCTTACTGCCATCTAAAGTCTGCCGCGCCAAGGCGCGACAGATCAGGGCCCTGTCTACTCGAAATCTTGCATCATCTTAACCAGGTCAGCAAGCTCAGGATTACTCGCAAGAAATTGTTCATACACCGGTGCCATCGCTTCTTGGCAGGGGGCTTTTTCTTCAACCGTATTCACCTTCACGCCACCTGCCTTGACCGTGTCCATACTGACTTTCTCACGCTCCAGCCACAGCGTGCGCTGTAACTCGGCGCTATTACGACCGGCTGTACGCACGATTTCTTGGTCCTCAGGAGACAATGCATTAAACGCATTGGTGCACATGCACATGCACATGCACATGCACAGGCACATGCACATGCTCATGCTCATGCTCATGCTCATGCTCATGCTCATGCTCATGCACAGGCACAGGCACAGGCACAGGCACAGGCACAGGCACTCGGGAATTATCAGATGCTCTGTCAGTGAGTAGAATGATGCAACCTCAAAGTGGTTGGTGGATTTTTAAGAAGGGGGATAGTTCTCAGCGCCATCAACAACTCCGGTTTTCAACGACTGGTGGACCTCAGCAAAAGCCATTAGGGTTGCATTACCGCCCATAGATTCGATCATGCCAACAAACTAATCGTTGTTCATTACGCGAATCTTCAGACCCTTATCATCATCTGGCTTCATGATGGGTCGCTCACCATGTAGAACGATCGAGCACCCGAGTCGTACTATCCCAACGCCACCAGACCTTTAGGTTCCATGGCAGCTGCCAATGCATCGCCAATTTCACCGCGCATAGCTCGATACATTTGCGGGATACTTTTGAATACAAACGGCAGGGAGACTACGGTAGTTTCAGGCCTAACCGTTCCCATTGGCCTAAGATTACATTCGCCAAAGTCAATTGCGCCCAGGCGTACCTGGTTTATCGCGTCAGGTTGGGAGCCAAGTACTCCCCCGTGAAACACCTTGCCGGTAATACGTCTGTCGGTCTTCTCCTCAATTTCCTTCAGAAAGGCTTCCATACCGTGAGAAACCGGGTAATCCTCAACATGGATATTCTAGCCACGCAGTTCGGTCGCGTTAGCACTCAGCGAGAGACCACAGTGTGGCTGCCGCAGCTATAGCGATTCCAGCGCAACGAGATACTATTCGTGTGCTTGTTATGCTCATGGTTAGAATACCTTTTGTAGGCTTATTTACCATACTAGTATACTATCTAGGTTTTCAAGAGTTTGTGACAATTTATGCCAAATCGGCCAGATATTCACCATCTTCGAGCTATCAGCAGGAGATAACGCGACAGTTATCGTTGCCGGACTCAGGCACACCCTACTTTCATTCTTTGTTATCTACAGAAAAAACTAGCTATGAGATTTAAAGGCAAAAGTGCCATCGTAACCGGCGGTGGACGTGATATAGGACGCGCTTGCGTCATGCAACTGGCGGCCGAAGGGGCGCAAGTGGCCATCAATTACCATTCAAGCAATACCGGTGCCGACTCAGCCGTGGCACAGATAGAGGCGGCTGGCGGCTCAGCCTTTGCGATGCAAGGTGATATGACTCAGGTCGCATCGGTCGATGCACTGGTCGATGCAGCGGTTAAACAGTTTGGGCAAATTGATATTCTGGTACACGTAACCGGCGGGCTGGTAGCGCGCAAACCACTTCCAGAACTAACCGTTGAACACTGGCAAAAGGTCATGGACTTGAACGCCACCTCTTTACTTCATCTAGTTCGTGCCGTTCTTCCGCATATGGGACCGGGTGGATCCATCGTGCCCATTGCCTCACAGGCAGCTCGTGACGGAGGAGGACCCGGTGCCATTGCCTACGGTGCAGCCAAAGGCGCGGTGTTGACAATGACCCGTGGCATGGCCAAGGAGCTGGGACCTAACATTAGAGTCAATTCGGTATGCCCGGGGATGATCGATACCGATTTCCACAACACCTTCACCAAAGATGAGGTGAGAGTTCATGTTGCGAATGCCACCCCATTAAAACGCGAGGGCACCTCAGAGGAGGTCGCCAATCTGGTGAGTTTTCTAGCCTCAGACGAAGCCGCCTTTATGACCGGCGGTAATCTTGATATCAATGGCGGATTACTATTTTCGTAAGCCAATACCAAGTGTACTGGAACCAACTAATGCGGCATTAGCTTGTTTCAGTCCGCTCGCAATCACACCACGGTACCTGGCAAGGGATGATTCGTACCCCCCATACCATGTAGAATGAGGAAACTGTAACAAAAAACATAGTTCACTGACGGTTAGCTTAACGAGACTTTATTGGATCTACTAGTTGCCAGGCGAAAAATCAGACTGTCATCAGCCATTACACCGCTGCTTGCACTCCTGTGCGCGTACTCAACTTTCATTTTTGCAGACAGTATTAGTGTTTCACCTACGGCCCAGACTGGCACATCGAGTGCAATCTCCTCTCAAGAGCCCAACACCAACGCTGACAACACTAGTAAATCTAAAAACTCAAAAACAATCCAGTTCGCTCCGAAGAGCGAAACACTGGCGTTACCGTTAGTTGAGCTATCGCCGGAGGCTCAAGCTTTCATCTTGGCCAATCCGGTTATCCGTGTCGCGATTCCCAACATAAGTTTCTCGCCGTTCCAATACCTTGATGACAATGGCGATGTGGCTGGCATTTCTATCAGCTTTCTGCAGTCGCTGGCTAACATGATTGGTGTTCGCATAGAACCAGTGCTGTTTGATTCTTGGCCGAGCCTACTGCAAGGCATGAAAGATCACCATGCCGACATGGTCGCTCACATTGGCTATACCAGTGCGCGTGCGCAGTTCATGAACTTCACACCAGGGGTTTTCCCCAAACCCAACGGGTTAATGGGCTTGATCAATGATGATCAAATTGTTGGAAATCCATCCATAAAGGATCTTCGCGTAGCCGTTGGTCGCGGATTTATCGCTGAGTCTAACCTGGCTATGCAGTTTCCAGAAGCAATCCCTGTTCCGGTAGAAGGTATTAGTCAGGCAATAGCAGCCTTACGCAATGGCACGGTTGATCTGTACTTCGGTGAAATGATCCCTGCCATGGAGATCAGTCAGTCTTTACCCGGAGTAGCGATAGAGGTCAAACAGCGAATCTATTTTGGCAGCGGCTGGACTCACTTTGCCGTACGCAAAGATTGGTCTGTTTTCGTGGACGAATTGCGAAGACTCATAGGCTTGCACAGAGATGCCGTCATCGACACTCTCTCTGAGCGCTTAGACAACAGCACACTGACGCAATTCCGAGCACTCCCACTGAGTGAAATTGAAATGAACCTATTGCAACGGTATCCAACACTGCGTGTCAGTGCGTTGCACAATGATCCATTACTGAACAACCTCGATGAACACAATGTACATAGTGGCATAGCAGCCGACATCAACTCGTACATCATGCATCAGCTGGCTTTACCGGTTAGCGTCATAGGCTTTGATACTGAAGCCGACATGATGGACTCATTAATCAACGAGGAAATCGACCTTATTCCGCTACTCGCGCCCACTCAAGAACGACGCAAGCGGATGAATTTTTCAGAGCACTATTTTGAAATGTCCTATGTACTCGTGGGTCAACGAGATACACAACCGGTTTCCAGTCTGGAGGAATTTAGCGGTAAGACATTGGCATTATCAAATTCACATGCACTGCTTCCGTCTATTGTAGACAACCACCCTGATATCAAATTACTCATTGTCAGTAATAACAGGCAAGCAATACAAAGCGTGTTAAACGGTGAAGCAGATGCAACTATAGAATTGAGCTTACCTGCCAATTACCAAATCAACACATCCACGGAACCCAAAATTCAGATTCTTGGGCGGTTGGAAGAACCGTCCGCCCAATTCTCTTTTGCGATGAACGCTCAATCGGCCGAACTACTACCGGTGATTAACCGGGTACTGTCCAGCATGGATGACAGCGTTAAGCATCGACTCATTCGCCGCTGGATTGCCACCGATTCTGTGCCGATTCGTGAACTAAAGAAACAGATTCATATGCTGATTCCAACGCTAATGGCACTGACGATTTTAACAGGCTTAATCGTAATCTGGAATCGACATATTGCTGCACAGAACAAACGCCGTTTACAAGTGGAGAAGCGACTTGTGGATATGACTGAATGCCTGAGAACCGGCGTGTATCAATTTCGCCAACCGGCCGAACCCGGTCCACCGCTAATAGAATTTGCTAACTCAAGAACCTATCATATGGCACGCGTTAAGACGGGTGACCTTATAGATGCAGATTGGCGTTTTTTCGATTATGTACATGCAGAGGATCGCGAGCGAATCAGACAAGGATTCGTCAGCTCATTTAAAAGCGGCGACCCTATTAATCAGGCATTTAGGTTTCAATTCCCCAATGGCAAACACGGCTGGGTTCTGTGTGAATGTACGTCAACCCTGGAGAAAGATGGTAGCAGACTGTGGAGTGGCTACCTGTTCGATCTCACCAGTGAACGCCAGCTACTCGAAAACATGAACAGGCAGTTGCTGGAAAAGGATCAGTTCGTCGCATTCGCCGGGCATGAACTGCGCTCACCAGCGCAGAATATTGCGCTGTCACTGGATAGTATCGAAACCGCTGGTATGACGAAAAAACAACTGGCGTCAATCGATATGACTCGTAGCGCCGTGCACAATCTCAGTGAGCTTGTGGATGATCTACTGGACATCAGTAGCATAGACGCAGGCGAGATAACCTTAAGTTATGAGCATGCGAATTTGACCGATATAATGACTAATCTCGATCAATCATTCGCTGCGGCTATTTCGTCGAATCGGCTTTCGTACAGCAGTTACATAGACGAGAGTGTGCCAAGCACAATCTGGATTGATAGCATGAGATTGCGACAGATTCTATTTAACTTAGTTAGCAATGCTATTAAATACACACACTCTGGCAGCATCAGTGTGCGTGTGACCACAGATAAACACTTGAATACCCATGGGGCAAATCGGCTGAACTCAGCAACTTATGACAGCTCTCTGCAAGACCTGGTTCTTACGGTCACTGATACGGGCATTGGCATACCTGCTGACAAAATCGGCACTATTTTTAAACCCTTTTCGACCATAGGACCATCCTCACGGCATAACACCGGCTTAGGTCTTACGATCTGCAAACGGTTGGTCGATATTATGAACGGACGTATTCAGGTGGACTCAACATTAGGTAAGGGGTCAACCTTTACGGTGAGCATTCCAGTTGAGGTGAACAAACATAAAGACAACGAATTGACTAGGCAACCACGCCACCCTGTACGTCGGAATTCTGCTTCTAATTCCGATCGCGTGCTGCTGGTAGACGACGATGTATTCACCCGTGCGACGCTGGCATCGTTACTCGATATCATCGACATAGAGGTTGTTCAGGCATCCAGTGGTGAACAGGCATTAAAAATTTTAAAGAAAGACAAGAATTTTACAGCGCTGATAACAGACTACCGTATGGGTGGTATGAGTGGTACCGAACTGGCCCAAACTATCAGCTGCATAGCAGGTAAAAATGGTATCCGCCCTGCATTAATAGCTATGACCGGTGGTATGTCACCTGAAGATACGTTAATGGCTAGTCATGTCTTTGATAGCATCTTGATCAAGCCTGTGAATTCTGTGCAGATTCGTAAAACCATCGATTCAGTCTGTGGTGCACCGAGCTAATCGCTGGAATTTTTGGACACGCACCAGTGTACTGGAACACGCCAATGAGGCATAAGTTTGTTCTAGTGGGATTCAGCTCAACCCGAATTAGCCCTCAAAAACTCCAAATAGTGCCGATAGAGGCTACACAAGCACATAAGCAATGCCAGAAAAACACCGGACACCCCGATTTCCAGTGGTAAAATTGGCGGCTAACTCCCTTCCTGGTACGTCTGCGTACCCAACTGCAGGTTCCCGCCGTGATCTCCGCTGCCAACGTTACCATCCAGTTCGGCTCCAAGCCGCTGTTCGAGAATATTTCTGTCAAATTTGGCGATGGTAATCGCTATGGAATGATCGGTGCCAACGGCTGCGGCAAGTCCACATTCATGAATATTCTGGCAGGCACTCTTGAACCTACATCGGGCAATGTGTCGGTCACGCCCAATGAACGTATTGGCAAACTGAAT
Organism: uncultured Granulosicoccus sp.; assembly: GCA_938003775.1. Classification (GTDB taxonomy): domain Bacteria; phylum Pseudomonadota; class Gammaproteobacteria; order Granulosicoccales; family Granulosicoccaceae; genus Granulosicoccus. Next base: position 17,864 of record CALKXZ010000251.1, read on the forward strand.
CAGGATCAGTTCGCTTTCGAGAAATTCTCGGTGATCGACACCGTCATCATGGGCCACAGCGAATTGTGGAAGGTTAAGCAAGAGCGAGATCGACTCTATGCACTGCCAGACATGACAGAAGAGGACGGCATGCGGGTGGCTGGATTGGAAATAGAGTTCGCCGAAATGGATGGATACACCGCCGAAAGCCGAGCTGGTGAGTTTTTAAGCGGAGCGGGCATCGATGAGTCGTTGCACTTTGGCCCAATGAGTGATGTTGCACCAGGGTGGAAATTGCGCGTGTTACTGGCACAGGCACTGTTTGCCTCACCCGACATATTGCTGTTAGACGAACCTACCAACAATCTGGATATCAACGCGATACGATGGCTAGAAGGCGTGTTACGCCACCAGAAAAGCACCATCATTATCATTTCTCATGACCGACACTTTCTGAACACAGTGTGCACGCACATGGCCGATATTGATTACGGTGAGTTACGAGTATATCCGGGCAACTATGACGATTTCATGATTGCCTCCACGCAAGCGCGTGAGTTACTACAAAACGAAAACAACAAAAAGAAGGCACAAATTGCTGACTTGCAGCAGTTTGTCAGTCGATTCTCAGCCAACGCATCCAAGGCCAAGCAGGCAACCTCCAGGGCGAAGCAAATTGAAAAAATTCAACTTGCCGACATCAAACGCTCCAGCCGCATTAGTCCTTATATACGTTTCACACAAGATAAAAAACTATTTCGTCAGGCGCTGACATTAGAAAATTTATCGAAGGGTTTTGATGAGGGTCCGCTATTTGAGCAGGGCAATCTGATGCTCGAAGCCGGTGCAAGATTAGCCATAATTGGTGAAAACGGCGTCGGTAAAAGCACTCTACTGCGTTGCCTGCTTCATGAGTTACAACCGGACACCGGTAATATTCAATGGTCCGAAAACGCGTCAGTGGGTTACTGCCCGCAGGACAATATCAGTGAATTTAATAGCGACATAAGCTTGTTTGACTGGATGAGCCAATGGCGTAAGGCATCTCACAACGATCAAATAGTACGTGCAACGCTCGGACAATTGCTGTTCTCATCAGACGACTTTCTAAAGCCTGTGAGAGTCTGCTCAGGTGGTGAAAAAAACCGACTGTTATTCGGTAAGCTAATGATGTCATCGCCTAATGTATTGATTTTGGACGAACCCACCAACCACATGGACATGGAGGCTATTGAAGCGCTTAACCTGGCACTGGACCACTACGAAGGGACCATTATTTTCGTTAGTCATGATCGCGAGTTCGTCTCATCTCTGGCCACTCAAATAATCGAAATCAAGGACCAGAAACTGGTGAATTTTTCAGGAACTTATGATGAGTATCTGGCTAGCCAGAGTACGCTCAAGAAAGCCGCTAACCAGTAAGTCTTACCGGTGCAATCACAGTATCCGCACAATCATGATGATTGCTAATGCACTACTGCCTTCAATAGGATTGAATGACTGACAAGCCACACGACATTAGTCAAGACGCAATGACGCATCCGTGGCTATCGGTGTTGGATAGAACCGTATTACCCAGTATGAACTGCCGATAAAACTGAGCAGCGTTGCCGTCTGCAGCATTAACGCAGCGCGATCTGAAAGCAGCTGCGTTTGCGTTGCAACCACTATAATCAGTAGCGAAAATTCGCTTATCTGACTCAAACGAACGCCGGTCTCGCGTGCCATTCTCGCCTTTTCATGTTCGCGCTCAAGCAACAGGCGAAAAACAATCGGCTTTAATGCAACAGCTACTAACGCTAGTAATGTAGCCGGTATTAACACGGTGTGAACATTGCCAAGGTTAAATCCGGCACCTAAGGCAAAAAAGAACAGCACGAGAAAAAAATCACGCAAAGGTTTTAGGCTTTCCGCTAAGAATCGTGCAATGGGGCTGGTTGCCAAAGTAACACCTGCAATGAAGGCACCAATCTCGTGAGACAAACCCAACACCGTCGCCAGTTCGGCCAAAGCAAGACACCACCCAATCGCCACCAGAAATACATATTCCTGAATTTGATCAAACAACAAAAACAAACGTGTTAATACAAGCTTGGATACATACCAAGCCCCTACTGCAAGCATTGGCAGACCAACGATGAGTATGGCTGATTCCAATATCAGCCCTTGCTCACGACCAACACTATGCAACGTAATTAGTACGCCAATGGCCAGCATATCTTGCAGTAGCAGTACGCTAACAATGAATTCGCCCATTCGTTGATGATGCAAGGCACTGGTAGGGAGTAATTTAAGCGCAATAATAGTACTGGAAAACATCATTGCTACGCCGGTCACAATGCTGTCTATGACTGAAAATGAGAACAACAGGGCCAATCCAAAACCGACAATCGCGAAAATTACACAGCTTAAGGCTGTTACCACGATCGCCTCTTTGAACAATTTCTGGAGTTCACCTATCTCAAGATTCAATCCCAATAAAAACAGCAGAAATAAGATACCGACATTGGCAATATCTGCTATCAGCTCTGGGTTGGAGATCCAGTCTAAGCCCCATGGCCCCATTAGAACACCCGCAGCAATGTACGCCAACAGTAGGGCCTGCCTGGCAAGCAGGGCCACTGTGGCCAGTACAGCTGCACCAAAGAAAATAAGAAACAGTGAAAAAATCATTGCGGTATCCCAAACACTAGTGGGTCGCGCGGTTAATTCGGTAACTGACATTCATACCCGGCGTCAGAACAAGGCAGAAAAGCAACGCGTATGGGGTATACGGAAGCTGTTCAAACACCGTTCTTGCGGCGCTGGGGACGAAAAATGTGGACGAATTAACCGCACGACCCACTTGACACTACTATAGACCGTGAAGCGTCTGGTCGAAATACCGCATGTATCAGTTAAACAAAGCTCACATAAAGTACGCTTTGGTGTTTGGAGGGTGGCACAATTCCACCCTCCAAATCGGTTAGCGGCGGGATTGAATCTGTTTTCGCCTCGTCTCTTTCAGTGCTTGTGCGGCATTGACGTTTAATGGCAACTGTGCCGCCCATCGCACGGAGTCGCGCGTGACACCAATGTCATCAAGCAGCTCATCATCTAATGTGAGCAAATTTCTGAACGCATCACGATCAATCTTACGCTGGCGCCTGCTCTTATAAGCACTCCAAAGATGCGTTGATAGTTGCCGCACGCCAACCAGCAGTGTTTTCAGATCAACGGTCTTGGTATCTGAATCACTGGCAGCGTTGGTGTCGGATAGTGGCTCTGAGGTAGCACAACACAGTGTTGTCATAACATGACTCCATAATCAGGTGAAGCCGCAATGGCAGCTTCTGAAATGACAATTTGCGGCAATTTCAACTTCAACTCAAACGAATAGTTCTGATATCATCTATCAATATTTCTCACAGCTTGCAACCATGGCTATGTCTTCGACCAACACAGCTCAACTACCACTACTGGAGCTTGATACGCTAAGGATCCTGGTCGCCATTGCAGACACAGGTAATTTCTCAGCGGCAGCGGAAGCCGTATTTCGCACCCCATCGGCAGTATCCATGCAGGTCAAGAAAACGGAAGAGATGATTGGCCGGCCGTTGTTTCACCGGGACTCCCGATCTGTGACGGCTACACCTGACGGTGATTTGTTGGTTCAGCATGGGCGCCGTATGTTGGCACTGAATCGGGAAATCATGTCGCAGTTCGTCACGCCCGATATCTCTGGTGTGGTGCGCCTGGGTGCACCGGATGATTTGGCCGAGCGCTTATTACCAGACATGTTATGTCGATTCGCAAGCTCTTTTTGTGGTGTCACTGTTGATGTTGTCGTGGAAAGCTCAACCAAGCTAATGGCCAGAGTACGGGACAAGTCACTGGATCTGGCCATGATCACATGTGATCCCAATGTCCGACAAAATAAAGAAGTAGAAATTATTTTTCGCGAACCATTGACCTGGGCAGGGGCGCGCAACGGTGTAGCGTATGAGAAAAAACCATTGCCTGTGTCCGTCTGGGAGGAGGGCTGCGCTTGGCGTAACGCTGGATTAAAAAGTCTCCAAGATGCTAAGCGCCAATACCGAATTGCTTTTATGAGCGCGCATATTTCCGGTCAACGCGCTGCTATTCTGGCAGATCTTGCGATCGCACCTATCCCAGTCTCTGCATGCACCAATGGCATCATCAGTCTTGACGAAAAACATGGCCTACCGCCACTGCGTGACTACGCGCTGGGCATGGTGTTAGCGAACAATCCGAGCAAACCCGTACAAGCTGCAGCAATGCACTTACGCGAGAGTTTTGCAGCGCAGGTTATACCAGCATTTAAGCAAATCTGTGGTGCCTGAGTAATCAACCCGGCGTGTCTCAAATCACGCCCTCGCTTTGTGGTTGCAACGTATAAAACGGATAACAAATGCCCACGCTCGACATGCTTTTAAACGACCCATCACTGTTTACACTGCTGGGTGTTGCCGCTCTGTTGGTCGGTTTATCCAAAGGTGGACTACCAGCTGTTGCCATGCTCAGTGTTCCGATTCTGTCATTGTCCATGTCTCCACTAATTGCGGCAGTTTTGCTACTGCCGATTTATATTCTCTCTGACATGGTTGGTGTTTGGCTTTATCGGCGAGAGTACAGTGCACCAAACCTGAAAATTCTCATACCCGCTGGAATAGCCGGAGTGCTACTAGGATGGGGAACCGCAGCGTTTGTATCAGACCGAATGGTATCAATACTGATTGGCATCATGGGTATCAGTTTTTGTCTGTATACCTGGTTTTTGAAAAAAACCACAGACCCCGCTAACTTACCTAACGTCGGCAAAGGTGTGTTCTGGGGAACGTTGTCCGGATTCACCAGTTTCGTATCACATGCCGGTGGTCCGCCATATCAGATCTATGTACTGCCACAACGCATGCCTAAAATGGTATTCGCAGGAACCACCACAATTTTGTTCTCTGTTGTGAATTTAGCTAAGATTATCCCCTACTCGTCACTGCACCCCTATACGGCATCGACATTGAAAGTTTCCATCTGTCTGTTACCTATTGCCGCCTTCGGAACTATTCTCGGACGCCAACTTATACAGCGACTACCCGAGCAATGGTTTTTTCTTTCGGTTCAAATTGCCTTGTTTCTCATTTCTATAAAGCTGGTGTCTGAGGCGTTGTAAACCATTGTGGAAAATGAGAAAAATTTGGGTGGCTTCATACGAAATTCAGACTCGTGCAATGTAACGGTTAAAGTGCTCAAACACACTGACTATGGCACTCTCATTAGCACAACAGATCATCAATTAACAATTCTTCATGCACGACCTTGCCACTGTTCAACATAGTCCGTTGCAATGCCGGTTCCCAGGGAGTCTCCGGGCACGAGGCCGAATCAGTAGGTAATTCAAGACCCGCTGCACGTGCTATCGAAAGTGCGTGTGTATAGTCAACTGCTCCTTTACTTGAAGTCAACATGGTAGACACAACTCTGGTAGGCTTTCCGTTGGAGAGCATCAAGGTATCACCAGGATGAAGGGTCTTGGCCGCGAC
>CALKXZ010000252.1 GCA_938003775.1 uncultured Granulosicoccus sp.
ATCCTTTTTTACAAACGTACCATTAGTACTGTCATCTTCTAGTAAAAACTGGCCATGCCGATACAGAATGCGAGCATGTTGACGGCTGGCCTCATCATTGAGCACCGCCATGTCATTATCCTCGGCACGCCCAAGTGTTGCATCCATACGGGCCCGCCCTACCTGCAACTGCCTGGTGCCATAGCGTATGGTTAAGCACATGTCTTTGCTTAGCGCAGCATTATAGTCATCGCGAGAGGCCAATCGCGTCACAGCTTCGGGTTCGTCCGTCCATTGTAGCCGGTGCACCTCAACGCGCTCAGGAATACCCCGCACATCAATTAAATCAGCACCAGACACATAGGCTTTGTTGGCATCTGAAAGCTGCTCAACAGCTGCCGCTGTTGCCATGATTTCATTAACCCGCGCAAATGCAGCCACTCGCGCTGCCAGGTTAACAGCGTGGCCATAAACATCGCCACCATCGGGAATCACAAAACCTGTGTGAAATCCAATGCGCACCGATAACGGATTGTTGCTGTGCGCCAACTGAATCGCACGGGCGCCGTTAAATGCGTCATCGGATTGATCAAAGCTTGCCAACACCGAATCACCCACGGTGCGTAACACCTTGCCACTGTTGCCCTCGACTGCCGCTTTCATCCGAGTCAGGCTGTCTGCAATCAGCCGATAGGCTGTTGCATCGCCCACACGCTCGTACAGTGCTGAACTACCACCGATATCAGCGAACAGGATTGTCAAAGAGTGAGGTACAGAACCCATGTTAAGTAGAGAAGCAGGCCAGGCATCATGCCCATGTTCCTATATGGTAGCGCAGCAGCGCTGCAAAACCGCAACCTGACGCAGCCCACTACACACTCTTTCACAACTGGTATCATTAGCGGCCCTATACACGCTTGACACGGTCTGCTCCCATGGCTGAATTGACAGCAGTAGATTACACGGCCCCGGACGCGGAAGTACAATTCGTGAAATCCTTGCGAGACACCGGCTTTGGCGTGTTACGCAATCACCCCATTCCCGAATCCACTGTTGGCAGTATCTATCAACACTGGGCTGAATTTTTTAACGGGGATGAAAAAGATCAGTTTCTATTTGACCCTGAAAAATACGACGGCTTTTTCCCCCGCGCCATGGCTGAAACAGCCAAGGGACATGCCATCAGGGACATAAAAGAGTACTTTCACTATTATCCCTGGGGCCGATGCCCGGCAGCGCTCAAAGACGAAATCAGTGGGTACTATCAGTCAACGATTGAATTTGCTGCCACGCTGCTCTCTTGGGTCGAAAGACAGACCCCCGCCGAGGTATCACACTTGTACAGCGAGCCGCTGTCAAACATGATAAACGGCAGCACCCAATCGCTGCTCAGGGTATTGCATTACCCACCCATTGACGACGATGCCGAGCAAGGCGCAATTCGCGCCGGCGCTCATGAGGACATTAACCTGTTGACACTGTTACCGGCTGCCAACGAGCCGGGACTACAAGTCAAGACACGCGATGGTAGCTGGCTGGATGTACCCTGTGATTTTGGCAATCTAATCATCAATATTGGTGACATGCTGCAGGAGGCATCCGGTGGTTATTTTCCGTCAACTACACACCGTGTGATTAATCCACAAGGCCAGGATAGCACTAAGGCACGCATCAGCCTGCCGCTGTTTCTCCACCCCCGACCCGATGTCGTGCTGTCGGCGCGGTACACGGCTGGCCGTTATCTTCAGGAGCGCCTGGAAGAGCTCAGAAGTTCGGACAAACACTAAAAGATCAGCCCTCGTTGACAACAGCTTAGGCTTTTTTAGAGATCAGGTTTTCGAGCGTGTTCTCAGCAAAATCCCGGCCGACGTACTGATATCGGTAGAACGTCTGACAACCTAGCTTTTCTAGCTCTTCACGCTCATCGGGAAAACGGATGGATATCGCCAAGGTGTTGTGGTAATTCAACTCACGCGCCAGTTGCGCCACTCGCACGTTTTCACTGTGATTACTCAGACTAACCAGTATCAATTCGCAATTCGCCAGTCCCGTGCGTTCCCAAAAGTCCCGGTCAGACGCATCACCGTGTACACACGGCCAGCCGTTCTCATTGCGATCCTGGGTTAGCGCATAGTTTTCCTCAATACCCACAATCTTTTCATAACCGGCTTCGCGCAACGTATCGAACGCACCACGCCCTACCCGGCCCATACCCATGATGGCAACAGTCGCTCCACCCAGAGAGCCAATAATTTCCTCTGGAAGCCGCTCCGTTTTTTCGTATTTTCTTAACGTATCGGCATAATGAATATACAACTCGTGAGCTTTACGGTTGATGGGGGCTGCAAACACGAAGGACATCGCCATCGCCAATGCCAATGTGGTCAACCATTGCTCACCCAGTATGCCTGCGCCTTGGGCTATTGCCGCGACGATCAGACCGAATTCACTGTAGTTAAACAATGCAAGTCCGGTTAACCAGCCTGTGCGTGCACGCAAACCAAAAGCGGTCAGCAGCGCAAAATAGATCAGTGGTCGTAGCGTTATCAGTATACCCAACACAAGCGCCACATACAGCAGCTCCAGTTTCGGTATGCCGTAGTAGCCTATCTGCAGGAAAAAACCAATCAGCAGCAGATTCTTCAAACCCAGTAGTTGGTCATAGAGCTCCTTGGCCTTGGCCTTATGTGAACGCGCTAACAACATACCCATGATCAGTGCACCCAGGCCACCTTTAAGCTCCACAGACATAAACAATTCAGCAGCACCAAAGGCGAACACAACCCCTGACAGTAACAACAGTTCGCCATGACCGATCAGATCCATTAGGCGTTTAAACAATGGAATCAACAACGGCAGTAGCAGTAGGCAAAGCGCCCACGGGGTCGGCAAATGGCCCGATGTGGCAACCAGGTAAATGACCGCCAACACGTCCTGTACAACCAGAATTCCGATGGCAATGGATGCATAGAACGAGGCTGTTTCACCGCGTTCTTCAAACAGTTTGATAGCCAGTACAGTACTGGAGAACGATAACGCAAAGGCCAGTGTTAGCGGTGCTGCCGGGTGATCAAACGACAATGGCGGATACAACATGCCCACCAAATAAATAACACCGGTCGTTAGCGGAATGGCAATGACCATGTGCAGAAGGGCCGAACCCCACACATAGCGTGGTTTCAGATCGTTAGGATCCAGTTTCAACCCAATGGTGAACAGCAACAGCAAAATGCCAGCCTCTGCCAGGGGCGTCAGCGCATCGCCTGAGCCCATACCCAGCGCATGAGCAATGAAGCCTGCCAGCAAATAACCCAACAACGGTGGGTAACCAACACGCCGAAAGGCGAGTCCCAGCGCAAACGCCAGCGCTATGACCAGGGGCTCCACGCGATCTGTTCAGACTGACGAGCGAGTCAACGGCATGGCACGAGACACAAGCTGCGTCCAATACCGACAGCCGTAGCCGATGGCCTCATCGTTGAAATCATACTCTGGATGATGCAGATTAGCAGAGGCGCCGTTACCCATAAATATGAAGGCACCAGGGCGCTCATTGAGCATATAGGAAAAATCCTCTGCGCCCATCATCGGTGCTCTGTCTGGATCAACTTTGTCACCACCGACCACTTCACTGGCAACATCGACCACAAAGGCGGTTTGATCAACATGATTGACCGTTGGTGGATACCCATCACGATAATCCACATCAGCAGTGGCACCGAATACCTGCGCGGTCTGCATCGCAATATCGATAACCCGAGTTTTTGCCTCTGTTCTCACACTCTCTTCGAACGCACGCAACGTGCCACGCATGCGAACCGTTTGCGGTAGAACGTTATATGCCTCTCCCTCTACTTCTATCGTGGTAACAGAGACCACCAGAGGATCTGTGGGCTTGACACCGCGTGCAACAATACTCTGTAAAGCCAGCACAATATGTGATGCCACGACAATGGTATCTACACAGACATGGGGCATGGCTGCATGACCACCCAAACCGGTGACGAGAATATCGAATTCATCAGCACACGCCATTAACGCTCCCGGGCGTATGGCAAACTGACCAATGGGAAGATTCGGCATGTTGTGTAAGCCGTATACCTCCTGTATACCAAAGCGTTCCATCATGCCATCTTCAACCATTGCCAGCCCACCACCACCACCTTCCTCAGCGGGCTGAAAGATAACCACAACGGTTCCATCAAAATCGCGTGCATCGCTCAACGCACGTGCAGCGCCCAGCAGCATAGCGGTGTGACCATCGTGACCACAGGCATGCATGGAACCGGTTGTCTGTGACGACCACTGAGCACCGCTGGCCTCAACGATAGGTAAGGCATCCATATCTGCTCGTAACCCGATCACCTTGCCAGAGTTACTGGCGCGGCCTTTAATCACGCCAACAACACCCGTCTGACCGATACCTTCAACGATCTCATCACAGCCAAATTCACGCAGCTTCTGTGCAACAAAGGCAGCTGTGCGGTGTACCTCATAACCCAACTCAGGGTGACGATGAAGGTCGCGGCGCCACTCAATGATGTCTGGCAACAGATTGTCGAGTCGGTCTACGTTGCGCATAGGCTTAGGTTCCCGTTCAGGTCTTGGGTTGATAGTGGCCGCCATGGGCATCGGACCAGGTCAATGGATCGTTCAGAAAAGCCTCTACTTGCTCATGCGTTTGTTGATCGAAGTGCCCGGCTTTTTTTGATTCTTTCAGCACATCCCACCACGTGGCCAGATAATGCAATCGCAAGCCTGCCTTATCCAGGTTCGCTGGTGTTTGCTTGAAAATATCGTAGTAAAAGACCACCTGCGTATGGCTGACTTGCGCACCGGCCTCCCGTATTGCTTCGGCAAAACTCAGCTTCGAGCCACCATCGGTGGTCAGGTCTTCAACCAGCAGGACCCGCTGACCTTCACTGATATCACCTTCAATGCGAGCATCTCGTCCAAATCCTTTCGGTTTTTTGCGCACATACTGCATCGGCAATTGCAGACGCTCTGCGATCCAAGCGGCAAAGGGAATTCCGGCTGTCTCGCCACCTGCCACTGCATCGAAGGCCTCATAGCCCACATCTCGAACCAGATTGGACACCGCAAAGTCCATTAGTGTGGCGCGAACGCGTGGGTATGAAATAAGCTTTCGACAGTCAATATACACCGGACTGGCCAGGCCAGAGGTGAATATGTACGGTTCATCAGCCCGAAAATGCACGGCCTTGATTTCAAGCAACATTCGCGCTGTGATAGCAGCCATTTCGTCACGCGATGCATAGGTGGTAGTAAACATGTATGGGCAAAACCTATTGAATACGGATTAATCAGAGTTCAGCTGACGTGCCAGTAAACCGGTCGCGCCGGATCAAATGGCATCACCCATTCATCCGCCACTGGGACAGGATCGGGTATCGCGTTCGGCTCAGCCGTTTTAGTCAAGGTGAGCGTTGCCACATTAGGTGTCAGTCCGTACCAACGCGGTCCGTTTAGCGATACGAATGCCTCAAGCTGGTCCAGCGCATTCGCCTCATCAAACACACTGGCCACACACACCAACGTGTTAGCAGCATTGAATACACCCGCACAACCACAATCACTCTCTTTGGATGATTTTGTGTGCGGCGCGCTGTCGGTGCCGAGAAAAAAACGCGCATCGCCACTGCAGGCGGCAGCCACCAGAGCTAATCGATGCTCCTCACGTTTGGCAATCGGCAAGCAGTAGTAGTGAGGGCGAATACCACCCACCAGCAGATGATTACGGTTAATCATAAGATGATGAGGTGTTAGCGTTCCTGCCAGATGTGAGCGGCTACTGGAGATATACTCCACACCATCGCGGGTGGTCACATGCTCCATGACAATACGCAATTCAGGCAGGGCCAGCCTTAACGGTTGCAGCACGGTTTCTATAAAGCGTGCCTCACGATCAAATATATCCACAGCTGGATCTGTCACCTCACCATGCACGCACAATACAATGTCGTGCTTGGCCATGGCCTCCAGCACAGGCATTACCTTGCCGATATCGGTCACACCGGAGGATGAATTGGTCGTCGCACCAGCAGGATACAATTTAACAGCCAGAACAAGACCATCCGCTGCCGCAGCAACCACATCTTCAGCTTGAGTTGTATCGGTCAGATACAACGTCATCAGCGGTGTAAAGCCATTAACCGTTTGTGTGGCTGCCACAGCCTGTTCTATGCGCTCTCTATAAGCCAGTGCATCTGCGCCAGTCACCACCGGTGGTACCAGGTTGGGCATGATCAACGCGCGGCCAAAATGTCTGGCACTGCTGCCAACCACAGCGTTGAGCATGTCGCCATCACGCAAATGCAGGTGCCAGTCATCGGGTTGTCGGATGGTTATTTTCATTACGGTGCTTTCAGGACTTCTGCTGTTTAACAATTATGCGCTTAAACGCATGCAAGGTTTCAGCAGATACATGATGCTCCACACCTTCTGAATCTATTTTGGCCGTCTCTTCGCTAACACCAATGGCTAGCAGAAACCGGTAGACCAGGTCGTGCCTTTCACGACTGGCGTCGGCCAGTGCTTTGCCGGTGTCTGTTAGAAATATTGAACGGTAAGGCTCACTGGTTACAAAGCCCTCTCGTTGCAGTCGGGCTATGGTCTTACTGGCGCTGGGCTGTGAAATTCCAAGCCTTTCGGCCACTTCCACCAGTCTGGCTTCACCGTTCGTCCGGATCAGGTCATCTATCAGCTCGACATAGTCCTCGGTGGACTCCATTTGGTGGGCTTGACGGACCACAGCAAAGACTTCTGCCTGCGCGTCCGGTTCCTGTAAAGGCCGTTCAGGGGATGTCGAGGATGGCTCGGCACTCATTGGGCACTTCTCATTATTATGTAGCTCAGGATTATGAGGCTCAGGCATGAGACTCGGGCATGTGGCTCGACGATCGTGCCCAGCACCCAGCTGTGTGTGAACAGCTGAGCCTGCCAGGCACCAGTCATTGAACGCTCGAATTCGATCGGTAAAGACACATAAGTAGAGGTCACCTGTAATTATGCCATGATCTTGTATTTTTATTAAAGCAGTATAAACTAAGCCATGGCTAATTTTATGACACTCTGGATGAACGGCGGCTTTCATAGGGCTGTCGCGTTGCTACTGGTTTCTGCGTCCCTGCTGGGATCACCCAGCGCAGGTGCACAGGACACACTGAAAGTAGTCACCACATTCACCATTCTTGCGGACATGGCCCGTAATGTCGCAGGAGAAGCCGCAACGGTAGTCTCGGTAACAAAACCCGGTGCTGAGATACACAACTACCAACCCACGCCGAAAGATATTGCTCGTACCCGCAAAGCGGATCTGATTTTATGGAACGGGCTGAATCTGGAATTATGGTTCGAAAAATTCCTGTCTCGCCTTAAAGGTGTTCCCAGCGTGATACTCACCGATGGTGTCCAGCCTATCAGTATTAACCAGGGCCCCTATGATGGCAAACCCAATCCGCACGCCTGGATGAGTCCATCGGATGCGCTGATTTATGTAGACAATATAGAACGTGCGCTGGCCACCGCCGATCCGCAAAATGCAGTCGTCTACTCAGCCAATGCAACGGCTTATAAGGAGCGCATCAGTGCGTTAGTTGAACCGCTTAGACAAAAACTTGCGGCTATTCCCCCAGCGCAGCGCTGGCTAGTCACCAGTGAAGGGGCGTTCAGTTATCTGGCGCGAGATTTTGATTTGCAGGAACTGTTTTTGTGGCCCATCAACGCAGACTCACAAGGCACACCCCAACAAGTAAGGCGGGTTATAGACACCATTCGCGAGAATCAATTGCCGGTTGTTTTCAGCGAAAGTACCGTCTCTACTAAGCCTGCAGAACAGGTCGCTAATGAGACAGGGGCACTTTATGGCGGTGTGCTGTATGTTGACTCGTTGAGTAAACGCGGTGGTCCCGTACCCACGTATCTGGACTTACTGAAGGTCACGATTGAAACAATCGTGACTGGAATCGAACAAGGCATGGAATTACAACAGTGAACATCGCGAACACTGATCAGGCACGCCACGTTACCAGTCCCGCTGCACTGATTCGAGAGCGCAAAGCGCTACGCGCCCGGCAAGCTGTTGACCCACCGGGCAGTGGTATTGCGGCACATGATCTTAGCGTTGTTTACCGCAATGGCAACGTTGCATTGTCAGAAGCCAGCTTTGATATACCGAAGTCCACCATTTGCGCGCTGGTGGGTATTAACGGGTCCGGTAAGTCCACGCTGTTTAAAGCCATCATGGGGTTGGTTCCTGTGGCCAGCGGCAAGGTATCGATTCTAGGCCAGCCAGCGGGCCGCGCCCTATCGCGCAATACGGTAGCCTATGTGCCGCAAAATGAAGAGGTCGACTGGAATTTTCCGGTACTGGTCGAAGACGTTGTCATGATGGGCCGTTACGGACATATGGGATTTTTACGCCGCGCATCGGCACTGGACAAACACAAGGTAGACCAGGCGCTAGAACGGGTGAGCATGAGTCAACTTCGCCACCGGCAAATTGGCGAGCTCTCTGGTGGCCAGAAAAAGCGCGTTTTTCTGGCCCGGGCACTAGCCCAGGAAGGACAGGTTATCTTACTGGACGAACCCTTTACCGGGGTAGACGTGACCACCGAAGATGCCATCATCGATCTACTGAAAGAGCTGCGCGATGAAGGGCGCGTCATGCTGGTATCAACACATAATCTGGGTTCAGTTCCACAGTTTTGTGATCAGGTTGTGCTGGTGAATCGCAAGGTACTCGATGCTGGCTCAACAGAAACCGTATTTACTCAGCAAAACCTGGAACAAGCATTCGGCGGTACCTTGCGCTTTCATGTGTTGGGTAGCAGCGAGCTGCACGATGACGATGACCAGCGACAAGTCACTGTAATCTCTGATGATGAACGGCCTTTTGTATTGTACGGTGATGGTGATCAAGACAGCGACAGTCAACCGTGATAAACACACTGCTCGAGCCGTTCTCCTACAGCTATATGATCAACGCCATCTGGTGCAGTGCATTGGTGGGAATCATCTGTGCTTTTTTAAGTGCCTATTTAATGCTCAAAGGCTGGTCGTTAATCGGTGATGCACTGTCTCATTCGGTGGTACCTGGCGTGGCCGGCGCTTACATGTTAGGCCTGCCCTATGCGATGGGTGCTTTTATCTCAGGTGGGTTGGCAGCGGCCGCAATGCTATTCATTTCACAACGCTCGGCATTGCGCACTGATGCGGTCATTGGGCTGATATTCACAGGGTTTTTCGGACTGGGTCTGTTTATGGCGTCGCTGTCACCAACAGCGGTAAAAATTGACACCATCGTATTCGGTAACATACTGGCTGTCACCCCGTTCGATGCTTTGCAATTGGCCATCATTGCGCTCATCACGCTCACCTGTTTGCTCATTTTCTGGAAAGATTTCATGGTCGTGTTCTTCGACGAAACCCATGCTCACTCCATTGGACTCAAAACAACACGACTGAAAATTCTGTTTTTCACCCTGCTCAGCGCCTCTACTGTGGCAGCTCTGCAAACCGTTGGTGCGTTTTTAGTCATCGCTATGGTGGTCACACCCGGTGCTACTGCGTATCTGTTAACTGATCGCTTTAGCCGTCTGCTGCAAATCAGCGTAGTGTTGGGTTTTGCCACGAGCAGTGTTGGGGCTTACATCAGCTATTTTCTAGACGGTGCAACCGGCGCCGTCATTGTTTTACTACAAACCTTTATTTTTATACTGGCTTTTGTAGCAGCTCCAAAACACGGCATTCTGGCTAACCGACGGCGCGCCGCACAGAAACTGGCCCAGTATCGAAAGAACTCCATTGACATGGCCAAACAGCCATGAACTGGCTGATACTCATGCTCGAGCCCTTTACGCTGGACTTCATGCAACAAGCGCTCATTGTTGCCTTGCTAGTGTCAATATCGGCCGCAGTACTCTCTTGCCTGCTGGTACTCAAAGGCTGGTCGTTAATGGGCGATGCTGTATCGCACGCCGTGTTACCCGGTATCGTGCTGGCCTATTTACTCAATATACCGGTGTTAATCGGTGCATTTGTGACAGGTATGTTGTGTGCGGTGTCTACTGGCTACCTGACCAGTAACAGTCGGCTCAAAGAAGATACTGTCATGGGTGTTGTTTTCAGCGGCCTGTTCGCTTTGGGCATCGCCCTGTTCACCAAGCTGGATACGGGGCTGCATTTACACCAAGTGCTGTTTGGTGACATGCTGGGCGTGTCATGGTCTGATATCGTTCTGACTGCTGTGCTTACCGTACCGGCCTTTGTAGTGATCATTCTCAAACGCCGCGATCTACTGGTGTTCGCGTTCGATCCACAACATGCACAGGTTATTGGGCTCAACTCCACGCTATTGCACTATGGGCTACTGGCCATTCTCTCACTGGTGATCGTCGCTTCAATCAAAGCGGTTGGCATCATTCTAGTGATAGCAGTACTCATCGCGCCGGGGGCTATCAGTTATCAGCTAACCAATCGTTTTGAACACATGATTTGGTGGTCGATTGGTATTGCTGCTCTAGCAACCGTTGCCGGAGTCACATTGAGCTACCATATTGACAGCGCACCGGCACCCACCATTGTCGTTCTGCTCAGCACTCTCTTTATTATCGTGTTTTTATTTGCACCCAATCGCGGTCTTATGCGCCGAACGGTATTAACCGAGATAGTTGATTAATTGACGCTAGCGCGTTGCAGCACGAACGGTAGCCCAGTGGTTTCAATTCATCGTATTGCGCTGTATGGCGGCCTCATCCAATGACTGTCATTACACCGATCTGTTAAGAATTGACTGGGAAACGAGTGGCGTCCGGCAATGTGGCTGTGGATGGCACGGTATTCAATTTCCCGATCTGCAAAAAACACGCAAACGATGCGGCATAATGGCATCGCAACGTTGAGCACACAGCCGATAGGATGAGCCGACATAGAATCTTACGTCCATCAGTAGTGCAACCGATGTAACCATCACAGACGTTTTTAAGACCAGGAGGAACAATGACAGCATCCATGTCTTTGCTTGAGAGCTTCATGCCACACGGTATGTGTTACGCCTGGCGACCCAGTATTCTGTGGCTTAATGTAATTTCGGATGCCGCAATAGCCATTGCCTATTTTTCTATTCCGTTGGCGTTATTCCATTTCTTGCGCAAAAGATTAGATGTACCATTTCGAGGTGTTGTCGCCATGTTTTCAGTGTTTATCCTCGCCTGTGGCCTAACACACTTTATGAGCATAATTATTGTGTGGAATGGATACTACGGCATTCAGGGCATGCTCAAAGCAGTCACCGGATTGGCCTCCATTGGCACCGCTATCATGTTGTATCCTGTTATGCCCAGAATGCTTGCACTGCGTAGCCCTATCGAACTGGCAGAATCAAACAATGCGCTTCAGCAGGAAATCGAACAACGCAAACGTACTGAATCACAGTCGTTAGAACTGCAACATGAATTAGCGCATATGGGCCGGCTCACCACCATGGGGCAGATGGCCACAGGTCTTGCGCACGAACTCAATCAACCTCTTCTGGCCATCTCACAAAGTGCAGACACAGCCTCGATTGCGGCCAGAGAAAACACCAGCACCGACCTGGAGCTTGTGGATTGTCTCGATGATATTCAGGCACAAACACAACGTGCGGGAGAAATTATTCGTGCACTACGCCAATTCATGAGCAAAGATACCGCACACCGTACTGACCTAGACCTAAACGCGCTTATCCGACAAACACTACAGCTGATTAACCCAGATGCGCGAAAACACAGTGTTACATTAAAAGCGCAGCTCAACGATATACCGGAGCCAAATGCCGACCGTGTGCAGATAGCGCAGGTACTGGTTAACTTGCTACGCAATGGCGTCGATGCAATCGCCAGTGCAAGCTCAAAAAAGCGGCAAGTCACGGTGCAAACACGAGATGATGGAAACAGAGTCACCGTCACTGTCGACGACACAGGCCCAGGATTGGCCGACGACGTTGAACCGTTTAAAGCGTTTGAAAGCAATAAGGCCGATGGCATGGGCATGGGTTTGTCGATCAGTCGTTCAATTATCGAGTCCCATGGCGGCAAACTGTGGCTTGAGGAGGGAGCCGGTTCTGGCGCGCGTTTCATGTTCACTTTACCGCTGAAACAGGGGTAAATGAACATGACTATAGAACAACCCATAGTCTATCTGGTTGACGATGACCCCTCTATTCGCAAGACATTGCCCAGAGGGCTAAGGCGACGCGGATTTAACGTCGAAGCATTTGAATCAGCACAGGAATTTCTCAACACATACTCACCCGGACAACCCGGCTGTTTAGTACTGGACTTGAGCATGCCCGGCATGGACGGGCTTGAACTGCAACAAGAACTGATAAACCGCGACATCACAATCCCTATTATTTTCATCACCGGTCACGGTGGAGTACCACAATCAGTACAGGCTTTAAGGGCGGGTGCAATTGATTTTCTGGAAAAACCGTTTATGCCAGACATGCTGGTTGATCGTATTGCAGAGGCGTTTATTCAGGATCAAAAACTGCGTAGCGAGAGGCAACATCTTGCGTCAATCCGTAAGCGATTTGAGCGACTAACCAGCCGCGAACAGGAAATCTGTCAACTGATGTTGGATAACCAAGGCAAATTGTCGAGTAAGGAGATCGCAAAAATACTGGCTATCAGCCACCGTACTGTTGAACAACATCGGTCCAGGGTACTGGAGAAGACGGGTGCCAAATCAGTTGCTAACCTTTTGACATTAGCCTCTCAAATTGGTTTAGCGTCATCCAATTCCCACTGACTGACCTAGCTCAGTCACGCTAACCGACTCCGCAATATAGTCAGACTGCGAACGCACGAATACGTATTAATACGTACGTAGTCGTACGTACGTATTCGACGTGGGTACGTTGCGGATTTCATTGGTTAGCATCTCGTGCTGTAATAGGCGGCCAAGATGAGGATTTGTATACGTTGTGTACAAACACTATCAAGACAACGGCGCTCAGTCGGTACGTGTATTGACGTGTAAGCAGTACAACACGGGGCGTTTCGAAAGTGAACTCATATCGGAGGCAACTATCCGTTCAAACGCGTTGGTGTATGCGATCGTTAATCGTGAAGGCGGTGACAGGGCAATGACGGGCAGCACTGTTTACGATAACACACGACTTTTTCATGCCATTGAGCCAGAGCTTGGTGACGACGATGTCTTCACCGTTATTAAGCCAGGGCAATTTTCGATCATGCTGAGCAATACCAATGAGCTTGCTGCCATGCAAATTGCCCGTCTGGTACGAAACGCTTTTCAGCAATTCAGTCTATCGAGCCAAAAAGAAACCATGTCTATTGGTGTGGTGCTATACAGTTCAAAAACAGTCGAATTAAGCAC
>CALKXZ010000253.1 GCA_938003775.1 uncultured Granulosicoccus sp.
TTCAACATGCGGAGCCAAGTCACTCTTATTGATAATCAGTAGATCGGATCGAGTGATCGCTGGCCCGCCTTTGCGCGGAATGTCATCGCCTTGGCACACGGAAATAACATAGAGAGTTAAGTCGGCCAGCTCTGGTGAAAAGGTCGCAGCTAGATTGTCACCGCCTGATTCAATGAATATGAGATCAAGCGCTGGGTGTTGTTTGTTCAGTTGTGCAATAGCGCGTAAATTAATCGATGCATCTTCTCTGATCGCTGTATGTGGACAGCCCCCCGTTTCAACGCCAACAATGCGATCGCTGGAAAGTGCTTGTAGCCTGAGCAGCGCATCGGCGTCCTCCTGTGTATAGATATCATTGGTGACAACAGCAATCGAGTAGTCATCTCGCATGGATCTACACAGTTGTGATACCAGCGACGTCTTACCGGAACCCACAGGACCGCCAATGCCAATTCGAAGTGGTGCCCGCTTTGTGGCTGATGTGCTCATGAGCGTTCGGTTGGGGTTATCACGTGTGACACACGCGGCTGTTGAGTGATTCATGTTGAAGCGATGCCAGATCACACAGCAATGCGCAGGAACCCAGGTCATCCAGTGTTGCTAAGGTGGCGTTTGCTGCAACGGTCATTATATCTGTTTCAAGTTTTGCGACAATTGACAGTGCCTGGTTCTGACCCAAAGGGATCAGTCTTGACGCAATCCATGTCAAATTACTCATGATTGATTGCAGTGTGGCTGCGCTTAATGAGTCCAAGGGTATTTTGTGTAAGGCGCCCAGCGCACCAACAATGATAGGGAATGACAGTTCTGACCCAATTGATTCCCAGTTTAGTTGTTGGCTTTCAGGCCAAGCGTTTGCAGCGGCAAGAAACGAGGCGCCTAATTGCGTCGTTTCTGTATAGCGTTCAGCACCGGCTTGCAGCGCTAATGATAATTCATTGAGCGATTGCAACGACGCTATGGGCGATTGCGCCTGGTGAACAGCGTGCCAGGCTTGACTCAGGAGAACGGCATCGTTCCAGCCACTGCCATGGTGCAAGATAGCCAGTAGCCAATTTTGCGTTGATAGTTGATCGTCAATGCGTCCGTCAGCAATGGCGCTTTCTAGGCCGTGGCTGCACGTAAAAGCACCCGTTGGAAAGGATGATGACATCCATGTTTGCAGTTTGAGTAGCTGCGAAATAGGTAGGCTTGCGCTCATCAAGCGTGTTGGTGTTGATGATCATGATTATAAGCACCACTGACCGGATCGAACCCAGACTCGATCTCACTAACCGTTGCACCCAGTTGTTCGAGCATAGTTTTTATAATGGGGTCACGCCTAATCAGGAAATGATCGCGCCTAATTTGAGTAGGCAGGTGACGATTGCCGACGTGCCAGGCTAGCTGCAATAGATGTGTTGTATCGTTGCCCGATACAATGTACAGAGGTTCTGGTTTTGCTAATACGCGCACGGTGCGACCGTCGCTGAGTTGCAATAGATCGTTCTCTCTTAATAATCTGGCAGATTCAAGTTCGAGTAAAAATACAATGCCGTTATCGCTGGTCAGGCGTAGACGACGGCGATGCCGATCGGTCTCATCTAGCGTTATGGTGTCATTAACAGGCTGAGTACGCGTGATTGCCGATGCGCTATGTAGCACTGTGTGACAGGTAACGGCTGCGTTATTCAAAACAGGAAGTAGCGCTGCGCCATGGGTAATTCGGTCGCAGGTTCACAAGTGAGCAGTTCGCCATCAGCACGGACATCATAGGTTTCTGAATCTACTTCAATGTGCGGTGTGGCCTGATTCATGATCATGCTGGCCTTGTTGATACCTTGGCGTGTATTACGAACAGCGCAGAGCGTTTTTTCAACGCCCAGCGAATCAGCCAGGTTGTTGTCTATTGCTGCTTGCGACACATAAGTCACAGCGCTGTTGGTTAAGGCCTTACCAAAAGCGCCAAACATAGGGCGGTAATGTACAGGTTGTGGCGTGGGTATAGAGGCGTTAGGATCGCCCATGGGTGCAGCCACGATGCTGCCACCAAGCAGAACCATGTCTGGTTTGACACCGAAAAAAGCAGGATGCCACAGACATAAATCGGCTCGTTTTCCGACTTCTATGGACCCGATGTCATGACTCAATCCGTGTGCTATCGCTGGATTGATCGTGTATTTAGCGATATATCGTCGTACACGAAAATTATCATTGTCTCCAGACTCCTGGCTGAGTCTGCCACGTTGCTTTTTCATTTTATCGGCTGTTTGCCACGTACGAATCAGTACCTCACCGACGCGTCCCATGGCCTGACTGTCGGATGCAATGATCGAGAACGCACCCATATCGTGAAGTATGTCCTCGGCGGCAATCGTCTCTTTTCTGATTCGGCTTTCAGCGAAGGCTATGTCCTCAGGAATGTTGCTGTCCAGGTGGTGACAGACCATGAGCATATCCAGATGCTCATCAATGGTATTCACGGTATAGGGGCGAGTAGGGTTAGTGGACGATGGCAGAAAGTTGGGTAATGCACAAACCTTGATGATATCTGGGGCGTGGCCACCACCAGCCCCTTCAGTATGAAAGGCGTGGATAGTACGACCGGCCACAGCGTCTATGGTGCTGTCGACAAAGCCACTTTCGTTGAGTGTGTCGGTGTGAATCATCACTTGAACATCGTGCTCATCGGCCACACTCAAGCAGCAGTCGATAGCTGCAGGTGTGGTGCCCCAGTCTTCGTGTAACTTCAGTGCAGCAGCACCTCCGAGTACCATCTCATTCAATGCAGCGGGTTGGGATGCATTGCCTTTACCGGCAAACGCCAGATTCATGGGCAGCGCATCAGCAGCCTGAATCATACGTGCTAGATGCCAGGGGCCTGGGGTACAGGTTGTGGCTAAGGTGCCGTGTGCCGGACCTGTACCGCCGCCAAGCATTGTCGTTACACCCGACATCAATGATTCATCGACTTGTTGTGGACAGATAAAATGGATATGACTGTCGAATCCGCCAGCAGTCAAAATCCGCCCTTCTCCGGCGATGGCTTCCGTGCCAGGACCAATGATGATAGTCACGTTGTTCTGCGTGTCGGGATTTCCGGCTTTGCCGATTGCGGCAACACGACCATCTTTCAAGCCTACGTCTGCTTTGTAAATGCCTGTGTGATCCACAATCAATGCATTGGTGATAACCGTGTCCACAGCACCTTGTTCACGGCTGATCTGTGACTGGCCCATCCCATCGCGTATAACCTTGCCCCCACCAAACTTCACTTCGTCGCCGTAGCTGCATAAATCCTTTTCGACTTCGATGATCAGGTCAGTATCGGCCAGTCGGACCTTGTCGCCCGTGGTCGGCCCATACATATCGGCATAGCTGTGCCGGCTGATTGTAGTGGCCACTAGAGCGCACCCATGATGTCTTTGCGAAAGCCCATAACGGTTCGCGTTCCGCCGTAGGGAACCAACTGCACTTGCCGTTGTTGTCCAGGTTCAAAGCGTACGGCAGTACCTGCAGGAATATCCAGTCGATAACCACGGGCAACCACTCGATCAAACATCAATGCCGGGTTAACTTCCGCGAAGTGATAATGACTGCCCACCTGGATGGGACGGTCGCCGGTATTGGTTATCATTAGGGTTTGTGACTCTGCGTCTGCATTGAGTG
The DNA here is from genome assembly GCA_938003775.1 of uncultured Granulosicoccus sp. Taxonomy (GTDB): domain Bacteria; phylum Pseudomonadota; class Gammaproteobacteria; order Granulosicoccales; family Granulosicoccaceae; genus Granulosicoccus. The sequence goes on from CALKXZ010000253.1 coordinate 3,649, forward strand.
TAATGTCACCGGTGCTAGTAATGATCTCTCCTGGAATCATAGTGATGGAATCATAGTGAATTATCGGATGGGTTGGTGAACAGTAACCAGCTTAACGCCATCGGGGAACGTGGCTTCTACTTGAATGTCGGGGATCATTTCGCAGATTCCAGGCATGACATCGTTTCTGGTAATGACCGTTGCTCCAGCGCGCATGAGTTCTGCAACGCTTTTTCCATCACGAGCGCCTTCGACGACAAAGTCGCTGATCAAGGCAATAGCTTCGGGGTGGTTGAGTTTGACACCACGGGCATGTCGTTTTCGAGCGACCTCCGCTGCCATGGCGATGAGTAGTTTATCTTTTTCACGCGGTGTCAGCTGCATGATGTCATACGTTCCAGACTGTCGGGATGGGGGCGCCGTCGCACAGCGACTCAACACAGGGTATCAGGAATTTTCGCATCTCAAAACTGTTGAGTGCAAGTGCACGAACGATAAGCCGGTGCGGCAGCACCGATACAGCGGCCATTGTGCCGGTCGAATACTGGTTGGCTAAATCACGAGTCAATGCAGCGTAAAGTTTCAGACTCTCAATATTCTTGTGCGTAACCAGCACAATCGTTGCCATTGCACTGTATTGATGCGCGATGCCCGGTTGTTGTGCAAAAGCCGCGAAGTCCAACTGGGTGGGTGCAGACGTGTTGAGTTTAAATTCTTCAGCATGTAGAAGTTTATTGTCACGAAAGAGGCGCCAGCTATCGTGCACCTGAACAGCGTGTAAGGATTCAGGCATAGCCTGCCTGCCGAACACCAGACACTCGGCCACAAGCGCCTCGGCATTCTTGTGCACCTGAACATTAAGCGTACGACGCAGAGCCGCCTGATCGAAAACGATGGTTTCTTGTGGTAACCAATCAGCACGTGCACCCGATTCAATGGCTAAGTTTGTTTTCTGTATCGCAACGGGACCATGGGTTCGATAAATTTTTTCATTAGCTGCTGTACTAATACACAAATGGGAGCCTGTTCCTGCGCGTGCGCGCCATTGTATGACATCGTCCCCGGTCAGCCCGCCTGCTGTGTTGAGCAATACAGCCTGCAAAGTGGGCGTGCCTGTGTTTGGAAATCGAATGCGTGCACTACCTTGTTGGTAGAGCTCATCCAGCACTGATTGTGGTTGGCCAGCATGGCACGTGGCAACCTTAGAAGTAACCTGAGCAGTAGCGTTCAGGCGCTGGCGGGGCGCTGCCTGTTTTGTGTGCAAGGATAAGACGGCCAGTTTATTAGTCTAGTGGGTGATCGGGTGTGATCGTTGGCACCGCTGAGGTGCAATATCGCCACGTCTTGCTTCTGACAGGCATAATAGAGCGTATCAGATTTCACTGCCGTTCTTTCCATTTCGATTTTGAAAACGACCAACGAGAATTTTACCCATGAGCACTGCCAATGTGGCCAACCGGCCAGGTGTACCCGCTGATTTTTTTGCAACCACTCTCGCGGACAGTGATCCGGCTATTCAGGCAGCGATCACCAGTGAGTTGGGCCGTCAGCAGCATGAAATAGAGCTGATTGCATCGGAAAACATGGTCTCCGCCGCTGTCATGCAGGCGCAGGGGTCAGTTATGACCAATAAGTACGCGGAAGGGTATCCGGGTAAGCGCTATTACGGTGGCTGTGAACATGTAGACACGGCTGAGAAGTTGGCCATTGAACGGGCTTGTGCCCTGTATGAATGCGACTACGTCAATGTACAACCGCACTCAGGTGCACAGGCCAACCAGGCAGTGTTTCTGGCATTAATTAAACCGGGCGATACCTTTATGGGTATGGATTTGGCCGCCGGTGGACATCTGACACACGGTTCGCCGGTAAATCTGTCGGGCAAATGGTTCAACGCCGTAACCTATGGTGTCGACAAGACGACCCATCAGATTGACTACGAAGCGTTGGAAACACAGGCACGCGAATCTAAACCGGCACTGATCATTGCTGGCGGTTCTGCCTATCCGCGTATCATCGACTTCGCCCGCTTCCGTGCTATCGCTGATGAGGTGGGCGCGTATTTTATGGTCGACATGGCGCATTTTTCTGGGCTTGTTGCCGCTGGCGTACACCCGAATCCGCTGGACCATGCACACGTGGTCACCACGACCACGCACAAGACCTTAAGAGGGCCTCGTGGTGGCATGATTTTGTCCCGTAGCACCGATCTGGGTAAGAAGTTTAATTCAGCGGTATTCCCTGGGCTACAAGGCGGACCATTGATGCATGTCATTGCCGCAAAAGCGGTGGCCTTTGGCGAAGCCTTACAGCCTTCGTTTAAAACGTATCAGCAAAGCGTTGTGGAAAATGCGCGGGCATTGGCTGCAACACTGGCTGCTGGCGGGCTCGATTTGGTGTCGGGTGGCACCGATACTCACGTTATGCTGGTCGACTTAAGGCCCAAAGGCGTCACTGGAAAAGCGGTGGAAGCAGCGCTGGGTCGGGCGGGCATAACCTGTAACAAGAACAGCATACCGTTTGACCCGGCGTCACCATTTGTGACGTCAGGTATTCGGCTGGGAACTCCAGCCGCTACCACACGTGGTTTTGGTGTTGTCGAATTCCAACGTGTAGGTGAGTTAATACTACGAGTAATAGAGGGTTTGTCAGACCATGGAGAGGAGGGTAACCATACGGTAGAAAAAGCGGTTGAAACCGACGTCTTGGCCTTAACTAAACGTTTCCCTATCTATCGCTAAGCGGTTGGCGTATATGCGGACTTACGGTGTAATTGGGCAACAGTAGTCAATGGCGATCAGGCTGTCGCACGTATTCACGGCGGCAGCACTTGTGCTGAATAGGTTAGCGTGATGGAGCTGTTAACGCCCAAACTTGGAATTGTCCACGCAATTGTATTACCGGCACCTGTGGCCCCACTGTGACTGATGCTGGCGATTGAACCCAGACCGTCTGGGAAGGTATCGACCACATCGACGTTCGTGGCAATGTCCGGGCCGTTGTTGGTTACAACCAGTGAAAAGATCACGGTATCGGCAACAGACGGAGATTCATCTGATGCGCTTTTGACGATCGACAGGTCCACGTTTTCCGCTGGTCCTTCGATCGCCTCTATTTCAAGTATGTTGATGTAGCCTGTGCTGTTTAGCGCACCGCCGGCTTTTTGCAGTCTGATATAGCGACCCAACTGATTATTCAGGCTCAGTTCGTAGAGCGGTTGGTCGACCAGTATTTGGAACTCGAAATCTGCCTGCGCCCGGGCCGCCGCGAGGCTGGCTGAGTCGGATCCGCTGGGAAACGGTGAGGTAGACATCAGCACATAGCTGTTTAGAATTCGATCAGTGCAACAATTTGTACGGTTGTATATTTTTATCTGAACTATCGGCCGGTTGCTGTCCAGCGTAATGTCCACCCATTCGTTATCTGAGTTGTTACTTGTGTGGCATTCATCCTTAGGAAGTGAGCTAGTGAATACGCCGTCGTTGCAGTTTGCGGTAGGTCGTGGGCTAGTGAACAATGAGCTCTGGGTGGCAACTGCTCCATTGGTATTCAGGGCCACATTATCGCCTTGAGCCGAATACGCATCGTGCACACTGACCAAACTGATTAGTGTGTACAAAAATACGGCAATCGATAGCCGAGTCAGTTTGTGACCTAGACGAGTTGATTGAGGCATATAGTCACTACTGCCGGATCTGTACATCATGGTGGGTTTCAGTGATCTGGCGGAGCATAAAACCTGCCAGCATTTGATCGAGCTAACACAAGTTCAGACAGATCGGTATGCCCGATTCCTATTCTCAATTTATTGTGAGTGTTCTGGAATGTAATAAGGAGGAACGGAATGCGTAAAACTTTATTCTTTGCTCTGACGCTAGCTGGCGTGGCCCTGACAGTGAATAAATTGGCGATCGCTCAGGCAATGAAATTGCCTAAATTAGTACCTCAAGCTAGTCCACAACAGGTGGTTGATGAACACATTGAAGCGCTCAATGCCTGCGATTGGGACCGCTTAATGGCGCAGTATCCCCCGGAGGTATTGATCGTTGTTGCCGATGGTGCGTCATTTCGTGGACGTGAGGCTGTTGGCGACTTGTTTGCCGGCTTTTGTCAGCCAAAAGCGGATGGTGGCTTGAACGGATTGACCTTCACAGTACTTGAGACCTTTACTGTGGAAGGGACACTGAATGTCATATGGGAGGCGGATGCTGACTTTCTTGCAGAGCCTTACAAAGGAGCAGATGCTTATGTGACCAAAGATGGCTTTATGTACGCGCAAGTCACAACATTCGACGGCTCTAAATTGCAGATGAAGTAACCGGAGCGCTGTTGATAACAGCCAAGATCCCAGTAATTGACGCGATTTAAACATCAATTCTGGTTGATGCCTTGACCGCTGTAAAATCATCTGTAATCAATATGATCTACAGCGGTTAGGTAGATAACCGGTAATACCGGCTCGGTATCGGTTCTGTTCGGCTATCGATACACGTGTAAGTGGTAGTCTGAGTAACCGATAATTCACTGTCCAGTACCCAAGTCGTTAATATTCTCCCACCCCATTAGTGTCATCGGCTAATAATCCCCTCCGCGCCTAATATCCAAAGGCACGCCGATATCGAAGCAACCTGTCAGCCAATGGATCGCATGAGCATCCATACAGCTTCATGGTAACTGACTGTGTGACGTTGCCAAATTCCAAACTGTGATGTGATCGAAGGTTAACTGAGATACCTGTTGGCACATGACATGTGTTGGTTAAAAGGCCGATAACACGGATTTGTCGCAGGACTGCAAAACGACTACAGAATGGAACTGCCACTGTAGCAGCAGAACTTCACAAAAAAATGGTTGTACCAGTGATTCACTGGCTGGCAGGTAACGGATGTTTTATGAAAATTCATAAACAACATGAAGATAATCTAGACGCGCATGGTAAGCGGCTGTCGTTAAGAGTACGCGCTGTATTAATCGGCTTCTCTATAGCCGCGATACCGTTGGCCGCTTGGTCACTAACATTAACTGACTATGTAAACACCGCGCAAGTGTCGGCTTCGTCCAGTCAATTTGAAACTAATACAGCCGACAATGTAGATGATGTGCAGATTACACCCAACGCTGAACTGGTGGTTGTCGCAGTTATTGACAACCTTCACGGAGGCAATGCAACCGTTTCCGATTTCTCTGTTGCGTCAGATGCGGGTAGTTTGGTTTTCGATAGCGGATCTACTCTTGGTAGCTTTACTATTTACACCGCTTCAACGTTACACGTGGCACCAGGCACATATTCGTTAACAGAGATAGACGTAGCAGGCTACAACGAAGGGAGTTGGTCTTGCACTGTAGGTACTGTGAACGATACAACGTATAACACCGGTAGTGTCACACTTGCATTTGGTGAACAGACCGTTTGCTCAATAACCAATTCTGATATATCCCCACAACTGATACTAACCGCCTCGATGGTTAATGACCATGGCGGTAATGCGACAGCTGATGATTTTGATCTGTCGGTTGCTGGGGCAACTGTACTTAGTGGTGTTTCTACCTCGGTACAGGCCAATTCCTCGATCACCATAGCCGAGATTGATTTGCCGGGTTATGTGGAAGGCGTATGGAATTGTGTTGATGCCAGTGGCCTTGCCACAGGTCTGCCCACGTCTGGTGATGCCAGTGGTACCAGTGTTGTACTGGCAGAGGGTTCGGTGGTGACCTGTAATATTACTAACGATGATATTGCACCGCTGTTGACGTTGGCTGTAAATCTCATCAACGATAACGGCGGTACAGCGACTATCGATGATTTTGATGTGTCGGTGGACAGTACCGAAGTATCGGTATCCACTGCTTTGGCCATGTCAGCTAATACATCAATAACGATCAGTGAGCTGGATCTGCCAGCCTACGCTGAAGGTACTTGGTCATGTGCTGACACAGCGGGTCTGACCATAGGACTACCTGTTGCAGGTGATGCGACAGGTACTAGTCTGACGTTGATGTCTGGCGCTAATGTTGTTTGCTCCATTGTCAATAACGATAGTGGGATTGATTTGAGCATTGTCAGTGCGGTGGATGACCAGTCCCCGAATATTGGTCAGACTGTTACTATCACATTGACTGTAGAGAATTCAGGCCCTGACACGGCAACCGATGTTGTAGTAACCGATGTTGTACCGGCTGGTCTAACCTATGTTGCGGCGTCAATGACAGGCGGGGATACGACCAACGAATTAGATCCTGCTGGTACCGGACTGGTTTGGGGCGTAAACACCCTAATAACCAATACACCTGTCGATTTAACCTTCGATGCTGTTGTTAATCCGCCGTGAGTCCAAGGGCTTTTATAGCCGCTGTACAGGTTCTCATTGTAAGTCTGGCGGCGTGGCCGTTTTCGTTGCCAGCATTGACGATTGCTGATTATGAAAACGTGGCGACCGTATCTACTAGCGCTTCAGTGGATGATGTAAACACGGTTAACGATGTAGCGCTTACTCAGCTGTTTCCATCGGGCATTGATGTTGATGTGCAGATGGTTGAGTCAACAGCACATTCTTTGATACAGGTCGGCTCTCCCATTGACTTCGAGGTTACGCTTGACAATGTCGGTCTATTGCCATTGGCCGGGGTGCAGGTGGATAGTTCTCTACCTTTCAACAACCCGTTGTCACTCGTACAAGGAGATAGCAACGATAATGAGATCCTTGATCTGGATGAAACCTGGTTGCTGCGAGGTAGTTACCTACTCACTCAGATTGATATTGATCAAGGTGAAATTACTCATATTGTGCAAGTTGGCTCTAACGAGTCAAACCCAATAACGGCTAGTGTCACCGTACTGGTCCCTCGGTCAGCACCGATTACTGTTGATGATCGGGTTATTAATGCTAAGCGTTTACAAGATATCAGTATTGATGTGTTGCGAAACGATACCGATGCTGAGAATGATATAGATCCGCGCTCTGTTCTTCTGGTTAGTGCTGATACCAGCCTACACAGACCAGAAATATCGACCGCTGATGGCATCTGGACCGTTGAGAACAATGGAATGGTCAGGTTCCGCCCGGACGAGTCGTTCTTCGGTGATTCAGTGACGATTGACTATGTGGTCAGTGATCTGACCGATCGTCAGTCTCAGAACGCCAACATACGCATTGAATTTGAACCTTTGACGAGTTTGTATGGATTGGCGTGGTTAGACAGTGATCAGAATGGTCGTGCGGATGATGGTGAGTTGCGTACAGGTGGATGGTCTGTTCGACTCGTCAATAGCAACGGTGACACCATTGCACAGCAAATCACTGAACCCGATGGAGCCTATCGATTTGATGATCTGGTGGCGCGTACCTATACACTGCATGTGTTTAATCCAAGCGGTGTGTTGATTGATCGATTTGATACCAGCAGTCAACTGGTTCCTGGTAGTGCCACAGAATTTGGTTTATCCATGCGCGGCTCAGGGGTCGTGTATGACAGTTTGACACGCTCACCGCTGGGGCAGGTTCAAGTCGCCTTAGCAAACACGGCAGGACAGTTACTCCCCCCCGCCTGCCTGGCCGAAAATCAACAATCTCAGGTCACGCTAGAGGATGGTCTTTACGCATTTAATGTGAACCATGGAGCCCATTCAGAGTGTCCATCAACACCGGAGTTGTATCAGATCAGGGTTACTGATGTACCCGGTGACTATGCTCAGAGTGAATCTGCACTGCTACCACCGGGTAGGTCCGGTGTTGGCTGCGGCTCTGCTACGTTGGGGTGTGCACAGACAGCCGTGTTTGATGCAGGTGCTCGTGAATCAGGGTGTCTCATGGATGCACGACCATCCAGTGGTGCTTGTGAGGTGGGTAACTTCGCATTCGCACCGCCGGATTCGGTGGTTAGCCACTATTTTTTGCAATGGCGTCTCGCACAAGGTGATTTACCGATCAAACACAATCACTTGCCTGTAGATCAACAGGGAGTTGCACCGAAAATCCTGCTGACCAAGACAGCTAATACGTTAAACGCATCCGTTGGTGGCGTGGTGCGTTATACGCTGTCGTTGAACAATACGAAGAGTTCTCCTGCACCCGGTCTGTCGATAAACGATACACCACCCCGAGGGTTTAGGTTAGTCAGCGATTCACTCAGATTGCGGCGTAGTGGACCTGACGGCGTGTTGCTAAGTGATGATGATCAGGTGTCCCGATTGGCCGTGTCTAGCGCGGGTTTGACCGCACTACCACCTATAGCGCTGGCAGGGGATGAGCGTGTTTTGGTCACGTATTCGATGCGCATTGGCACGCAGGTCTCACTCGGTCGTCACCGTAACACAGCTATTGTTATGGGATCACGAGGAGCGGTCAGCAATCCCGCTAGCGGCGATGTCAATATCGTTGCAGATCCCGTGCTCGAACAGACAACCATCGTCGGCAAGGTGTTTGTTGATAACGATGCAGATGGTCGACAGGATGCAACTGCAGCTACTGGCTTGAAGTTGTTCAGCGCTGAAGCACCAGAAATAGTCAGTGTTTTAGATAATCTGCCAGCGCGAATGACGCATAGGGATGCGCCGGTTGTTGAGTTGCTTTCTATAGATGTGCCATCGGGCGTTAGTCGCAAGATACATTTGCATAGTCGAGAAGGGAGTCGTATTTCAGTGCTAGCAGATGGCACGTTGGTCGAATCACATACGGGACTGAAAGCGGCTGGATTAAATGCGCAGGATATTCGCGTCTGCGCCATGTTCGACGAGTTAACAGAAGCCACCACTGAGCGAGGTCGCTCAAGCACGGCTACGCGTATAACGCTGCGCGTTAGTAACTATGCTGTGCAGGAGAGTGGCATTGCTGGTGTCCGTCTTGCCACTGTAGGTGGGTTGCTTATACAGACTGATACCTATGGACGATTCCATATTCCCGATGTCGATGCCGGCTCACAACGTGGTCGCAATTTTGTTTTGAAGGTGGATGCTGACAGTTTGCCCTCGCACATACGCTTAACTACCGCTAATCCGCAAGTGCTCAGGGTGACCAACAGTGCGTTGAATCGCATGAATTTTGGCATACAGACGCACACCGTACAGGAGGATCCTCACTATCTTCAGATGCCTGAGTGTGGATCGCACCACTCATCAGCGTACGTGCCGGAGTCGAGCGTCGAGGTGTCTTTGGGCAGCGTATTTTTCGATTCAGCAAGTACATCAATCAAAAAAGATCAACGCGGAGCTTTTGAAGACATTATTAAAGTCTTGCGACGACACCACGGTGGACTGATTGTTATTGAAGCCCATACAGACGATCAAGGTCGTGAAAGCGATAACTTGCGTCTGGCTGAACAACGCGCGCGAGAGATCCATCGGCAATTGACGGTTGCGCTGGGTGAACAGCGTATGGGTAAGGTCGTTATTTTGCCGGCGCCTCAACAGACCCCCGAGCGTCGCCCATGATAATCGGGTCAGTAGGTCGTGTGGCAACCCTGCTCG
>CALKXZ010000254.1 GCA_938003775.1 uncultured Granulosicoccus sp.
ACAGAGCGTGATTTAAATCGAGCGAAGCCGCTGCTAGACACGATGTCAGAAAATCTGTTTCATGTCGGTGGGCTGGGAATTGGTCATCGCATCAAACTGATTAACAACGGGTACTCCATGGCGGTCGCCTGTCTGGCCGCCGAGGCGATGGCCACCGCCCGTGCCGGTGGTGTGGACCTGAAACTTGTCCATGAGGTCATGGGGGCAGGGCCCAATCGCAGTGACTTTTTCGATTGGATGATGGCCTCAGCCGTCGATGGCGTTGAGGACAAACTGGCGTTCGCATTGAAAAACGGCCTAAAAGACATGGGTTATTTCAATGCCATGGCAGAGGAGGTGGCTGTGGATGCAACCCTGCCCAAAGCTGCACAGGCGCGTCTTGCTGCTGTTGTGGCAGCCGGGCATGGTGATGAGTTTGTGCCAGCGTTAATGCGTTTGATCAAACAATAAATTAATGATGAACTTGTTCCGCAATAGCTAAATGCCCTTTACAGCTTGTCACGATTAGAATACGCTTTGACGGAGATTTGACGAACGTTTTGCGCACGAGCAACGTACCGAGCGCGGTTCAGTTGATGACCCGGTTAGACCCAGAAAATCCCACTCTTCCATTGGAGAATGAATAATGAAGGCCGTACTAAAGAGCTCTATGGTTGCAGCATGCGTGGCTGCTGTGATCGGATCCACGTCCGCATTTGCACAAGACGCCGAAAAATATACGCTGCGCATTCAAACCCATTACGCCCCTGAGTCTGTCAGTGGTAAATTGGCCGCTGATTTTATTGACGATGTACAGGTCATGTCCAATGGACAACTTGAAATCGAGATGTTTTATTCTTCATCAGTGGTTAAGTCCGTTGAGACGTTTGATGCAGCAGCCACGGGTATTCTTGATGGTGATATGACAGGTGGTGGTTACCAGACGGGTAAAGACCCTGCCTTCCAATTTGTCGGCGATATCATGGGAGGGTATGACACCCCCTACCAGCAGCATGCCTGGTTTTTCAACGGTGGTGAGGAAGTCGCTCAGAAGCTCTACAACAAATACGATATGGAGCTTATTGGCTGGTGGATCTACGGCCAGGAATCACTCGCCTCATCCAAACCCATTGCGGGTCCTGCCGATCTGAAAAACTGGAAGTTCCGTTCACCACCGGGACTTGAAACCAAAATCTTTGAGAACTTAGGTGCTAAACCGGTGGTCATGGATTTTACCGAAATATTTACCGCACTTGAAACCAAACTGATCGATGGTGCTGATGCATCAGGGCTTGCCAACAACTTGAACATGGGGTTGTACGACCTGGTCAAGCACGCTAATTACCCGGGTTTTCACTCTATGCCATCAGACCATCTGGCGATCAACAAGGGTAAATGGGATGCATTGCCTGAACACCTTCAACGCATCATGAAAGTGGCGATGCAAAAGCTTGCGTTCCAGACCGCCATTACTTTTGAAATTAAAAATGCGGAAGCGGCTGCTCAATTGAAATCAGAAGGTGTCACTTTGTACGCCTGGTCGCAGGAGGATCGCAATGCTTTTCGTGCGGCTGCACAAGATGCCTGGGGCGACTTTGCAGAAGGGTCAGAAGAGGCTGAATCGCTGGTTGAAAGCCACAAGGCATTCCTGAAGCAGCTGGGTATTTCAGAGTAATTGGCTGATAAGTTGACCGAGTAATTGTTTATCTGCAGCTTTTTGAGATAGACCTATCGATCGTGAACAGGCCCGCATGCGGGCCTGTTTTTATCCAGATTGAGAGAACCTGGGCTCAACAAAGGCTCAAGCGAGAGCTCAACAAAGAAGGGCAGGCAGATCATGGTTGAACATGAAGTAACCGGCTGGGTTGATAGACTCAATTTCTGGTTCAGTCGGGTGTCCATGTGGCTGGTAGCAGCCATTATTGGCATCATGGCTTACGAGGTCATATTGCGTTATGGCTTTGAGCGGCCGACGCTGTGGGCCAGCGAGCTATCGTTATGGCTGGCGGGTATGGTTTATCTGTTTGCCGGACTGTATGCCATGCAACAACGCTCACACATTCGCATATTCATTCTCTACGACATTGCACCGCGCTGGCTACGCAAGGTGTTTGATGTCACGTCAACACTTTGCATTGTGGTGTTTGCTGTTGCGACCGTATGGGGTGGTTTTGGAGAAGCCAAAGCAAAGCTACTGCGTTGGGAGACATTCGGTACGGCATTTGACCCACCTATTCCAGCGACCATGAAGCCGTTGGTACTGATTACTGTTGTAGTGCTGGCATTACAAGCTATCTCCAACTTAATTTATGACTGGAATCGGGAACCTGAATCTCGGTCACCGGTTGACGATTAGTCGGGTCATGGAAAACGCAAGAGCAATAACAAAGATAAGCGGGAGATCACGTTAGATGGACATTGGAACACTCTCCCTAATTCTGCTAGGCGGCATGCTGCTGTTGCTGGCGATTGGTATGCCACTGGGGTTTGCCTCAGGCTTTCTGGCAGTGGTTGTGCTGTTCTTGAAATTTGGTCCTGATCTGTTGTTGCGCGAGTTTGGCACCGGACCTTTGAATATTCTGGCGCAGCGTATGTACGGACTGACCACGGACTATGTGCTCATATCAGTACCCCTGTTTATATTTATGGCGTGTCTATTGGAACGTTCAGGCATTGCGCGGGATATGTACTCAAGCTTGAATGCCTGGATGAGTCGAACCCGTGGCGGCATCGCTATCGTGACGGCAATCATGGCCATTGTCATGGCAGCGATGTCCGGCATAATCGGCGGTGAGGTGGTGCTGCTCGGACTCATTGCCTTGCCGCAGATGCTACGACTGGGCTACAACCAAAATTTGGCCATCG